>JBAXUS010000022.1:0-48718 GCA_037129555.1 Planctomycetota bacterium | reverse complement strand
GCCGAGAGTGTTAATGTCTTTACCCGATCCGCACTGGTAGGGGTACCTACCAGTGGCACCCGACGTAACGTGTAAGCTGGACATTGGCGAGTGGCCGTTAGCAAGGGTGCCAAGGACCTGTACCTTGGACCTTACTGTTGGGCGCTCGATGAACCCGTGGCTTGAAATCTTTCTAAAATCATACACGCAACAGCACGGAGCAGAATACTGCTCCGTGGCACCCGGCTCCAGGTCCATCGTCAATCAATAGCACTTCTTCCTTGAAAGGCGCTCGATATGAGACCAAACGATTCGCAAGAACGAAAGCCTCTTGGCATTACGGGTGGGATGGCTATCATTGGCGTCTGTATCGTGGTGATCATCGTCGTGTTGATGTATCGGGACGTGAACCTATTGCGACGGGATTTGGACGCCATCAATGCTCAACGAATGCTCTCCGAATCTCTGCAGACAGACTTCGCAAATAAGCTGAGTGCGGTTGAAGCGGAACTCGCGCGCACAGCTTCGGCACTCGCTGCTGCACAAGCTCAGTTGCTTGCTCAAGAACGTCACCGTCAAACCAATGCGGAAATCGCCGTTGCGCCTGCGGCAGGTCAACCGCCCCATAAATCCGTGACAGACGGCGCATTCTATCGCAACGGCGGGTGGCCGTTAGCAAGGGTGCCAAGGACCAGTACTCTGGTCCTTGCTGTTGGGCGCTCGATTAACCCGTGGCTTGAAGTTCTTCTTTGATCGTTCGCGTATCAGCACGGAGCAGAATACTGCTCCGTGGCACCCGACGTAACGTGGAAGCTGGACATTGCCGAGTGGCGGAATAACGGGGACCTGCACGAAACTGTTTTAGAACGTTTCGTGCAGGTCCCGTAATTATGGAGTCGAACCGCATGCATCAACTTTTTGTGCCCATTGACGTCGGTCTTGACCCGGAGTCGCACGAATTACTTCGGGCGTGGCATTCGAAAGGTCAACTCATCGTCGCTATCGACACGCAGGCTTACGATAGCAAAGGCGTGGAAGAGGGAGAAATCTGGGCTATTATGCTGGCGCAGATTGCTAACGATATTGCAGGCAAACTGGCGCAAAAATACAACACGCCCAGAAGTTTAGAGGCCTCCGAGATGCGCAAGGTATTTCTGCGCGAACTTGAAAACTTAAGCAAGGACGACAGTAACATTTAAGTGACAGACACACAACTCATTTCGTTTCGTGTCTGTCACTTCATTCCCGAGGTAAGAAGGTCCATTACTCTTACTTGCGATACATGAACGAATCGGAGGTCAACAGCGAGACGATTACGGCTTTGAAGCTGCCGCCGCTTTCGATGTAGGCTTTGTCGGCGGCGATCAGTGTTTTTGAATCGGAGAGCATTTCGTTGCGTCCCATGTAAAAGCGGAATGCGTGACGGATGATGGACTGGCGAACACGTTCCGATTTTCCAAGTCGATCAATTAATTCAAAGGCATCTTTGACGGGGCCATCCAGAGTCGTGTTGCCAGTGCCTCGGAGTTCTCCGACAGTACTCACTGGCTTGGTCTTGTAGGTATCGGCGTCGTACTTGCCTTTGGCTTTCTCGATCAGGTTTTCCGGGTTCTCCAAAGGTTCGTTAGCGCGAAAGCGTCCGAAATCATCGAACTTTTCGAAAGGATAGCCGAGCGGGTTCATGTACTGATGGCACTTCCAGCACATCTCTTGAGCGGGACCCGTCACGGACTCGACGCGTTCACGTAACGTTTTGTGAGGGTCTTCCGGAACTTTGGCATCCACCGTGATCGGCACATCCGGCACTCGGCCAGCCAGAAGCTTTTCTTGAATCCAACGTCCGCGCCGGATGGGGTCGGTGTGGAAGTTTGAGGAATGAGCAATTAACCAAGCAGGGTGGGTGAGTATACCTTTACGATTCGGAATCGTGAATGGTTGAACAACGTGGTAGTCTAACTTGTCGTCCCCACCGTAGTGCCCACCGATTCCTGGTGTTGTTGGCAGACTATACGCTTGTGAATATCGATATTGATTTCCAAATGACCACGGAAATGTTGTAAAAGGCGTGATGCCTTGACCAAACGTATACGAAAAATGACCCATGATTTTAGTCAACGTGGTGGTGGGGCCTTTGGCTTTGGTTTCAGGTTCAATCCGGTGCTTTTTCATCAGGTCCGGATACTCCGCAGCTACTTTTTCCGGGTTTTTCTTCCAATCGGTATCCTTCAGCTTTTCGTAGAGTTCTTTCCAATCGGCAATGATCTTCACGCCTTTTTCATTGTCGACATTGTGGTAGACGATGAATCTATCTGTTGTCAGCAGGTTCTCAAAAACGTTTTTATCTTTTTGAAGATACCAGTCCACCAGTTGGTCAGCTTCATTGATTAAGTGGCCGGGTGTAGCGCTGTTATCGCGTCCGGGATTTTCGTAATAGCCACCGCTTCGGTTCTTGTCTTTGAAGACCTTCAACGCATTGGGGTAGCCGAAGAACTCGCGAAAAAATCGGTTGATTTTGGGATGATCCGTCACCTCGGACTTCCAATTATAGCTGTCGATGTTCTTGTCGATCGAGCCCCTGAAATAGTTTGGTTCAGCCAGCAACCGCACGACTTCGCGCTTATAATCTTCTTTCGAATTCAGTCGACCTTCCTGAGCGGCCTTAACCAACACAGGGTCTGGATTGCGGTCGCCCAATGCATATGAAATGGCGTAACTCGCTTCGCGCGATGAGAGCATTTTTCTGCCGAATTCATCGGCTGCTCCCGCACCAAATTCGATGCGATACAGAAACTCCGACTCCAGCAGTACGGCGACCAGCATCTGACGCAGCCCCTCGGTGTTGCCAGCCAAGTCAATGGCCGTGCGGGTCAACGCAAGATATTTCGTCTGCTCCGCGTCACTGGCTTTGCGTTGAAGCACACAATCAAACTGCGTTTGAATGGCGGCGATGATCTCATTGTCCGATGGCTTCGATTTCTTCAGGACGATGGACTCGAAGGCCGGAAGAGTGGTTGACGGGTCCCATTTATCTTCTTTTACTTTGGGTTTCCCAATTTCCATGGCCTTGAGTTCTCCGTTCTTGACGCGAGCGGCGCGGATCTGTTTGGTGGAGATCCATTCTGCATTGGTGAGCATCACTAAAAGATGGCCTCCGTCGAGTGCGTTGATCGCATAGTCGCGAACGCCCGATTGTTCCGGCAGAACGAATGGATTGGTCACTCCAAAGAAGCCATGCTGCTTGAGTTGTTCGCGCTCTTTGCCTTCGAGTTTGAAGACATCCCGAACTCGTTCCGCAAAGATATACGGACTCACCAGCCAGCGTCGGGCCGGAGTGAAAGGCTTGTCTTTGATCTCGCCACTGAAGAGCTTGTGATGATCGACGTTGTTGCCAAAATCGGGGTAACGCAGTTTTTCTTCGATCAACGGCGCATTCGATTTGATCAGTTCGCTCCGCACCCACTCGGATAGCAGTTTGTGCTCAGCTGCCTTGGGCTGTTCAGATTCTTCGGGTGGCATCTCTTTAAAGTACAGCTGTTCCTGCAGCTTGTTCAAAAGATCCAGCCGCACTTTCAGGTCCAGTTTCGACAATGTGTCGAGCCGCACTTGCCCCTTGCTTTTTTTCTCGCCGTGACAGCCAATGCAATACGTGCCCAGGGCATTTTGAACGCTTTGAGGAACGGCGAGTTCAGCTGTGTTGCTGCCATCGTCCGAAGCATGGGCGAAGCTGCCGCAAAGTAGGATCAAGAGCGCGAGAATGCGTTTCATCGGTTGGCTTTCACGACTATTTAATCGGCGTCAGCGAGAACTCCTTGATGGTTACACCACGGCTTCCGTCTTGAAGCGCGACGTGGAGCACATTCTTCCCGCCAACCAAAGAAAGTTCAACCGACTGAGTCTGCTGCCACTTCCCGATGGTGTAGGGGACCTCAATTTCAACCGGCTTTTTAGCATCGTTCGCTGTGATTATAAACTTCTGCCCTTCTTGCACAGTGACCACACGAATGGCCAGCGCGTACTTGCCGGCACGCGGCGCTTCAATTGAATATTCGGCCTTGAAGCCACCGGTGCAATGCACTTGGAAGCCAGGCGCGAAACTCTTCATGGACGCATAGTGGCCAGACGGCTTGATCAGAGCCACCGCTGGAATCGTGATCACTCCGTCCGGGCCGACGAGGGTCTTCTTGTCTGCTTCCGTGAGTTTGGCCTGCTCAACTTTGACTTTATCTTTCGACTCGTTTGCCTCGGCAAGCTCCTGGCCCAGCGGTCCTAATTCAACCGCTTTGGCGGCGATGGAGACCGATTGATAATGAGCGAGACCACTCCAGAATCCACCAGCTACGCCTTTCCGATCATTGTAGGCCTGCTCACCAAGGGTTGCGCTGATCCATTTTGCTCGCAATACCTTCTCGAAATCCTTCGGCACTTCCCGCGCCTGGGACTCGATCAGAAAGTCCGTCCCACTTCGAGGAGCCCCATCCTTATCCCACCAGCTGAATTGAAAGCCCGCGCCCAAATTGATGACCCAGCCTTTGGGTGTCCAATGACTCATTGCGGCATGCTTGTGTTGGGTCACGCCCCATGTCGGGATGCCGAAACTTTGCTCAATAAACCGTCCAAAGAACGCGCGCCGACCGCATACGCCGCCATCTTTGATGATATTTTGATACTGCTGCAGTGAAGGAAGATCATTCTTCACGTTTTGTGATCCATAGGGGACCTCGGTCTTGACGGTTGCGGAATAGCGCCATCCGTAGTCGGCGTGGTAGATGTGATCGGGCCGGTAGTTCCGAAGCATCTCGCGCCCCCACGCCAACATGTCATCCGGCGCGTCACAGTCGACGACCATGCGGTACTCCCACGTTGTAAAGTCCTTGAAAGCGGGATCCAACTCGCCACCGAGATAGGCCTTCTCATAATGCAAATACCGTTTTACGGGATCGACGAGTGCTGGCGCAGTGGTTGAATTCTCAGGGTTACTCTGCTTGACCGGCACCGCATGCTCTAGGCTGGTTGCCAAAGCCAAGCGCTGGAATACACCGTCGCGGGACTTCGGGCTGGCCTTCTGAATTGCCGTGTAAATTTCTATCGCACGGCCATATTTGTTTACTTGCGCACCACCCGCTTCGAGCATCTGCTTCATCAATGTGTTGTCGCTCAGAAGCTTCTCAATCAAGGCTTCTTGCTCCTTGCCCTGCTGGGCGAACTCGGCCAACCCGCGCGGAGTCGCTCCACCCAGCACAGCACCCTTGACGAGCTGCGCGTCCAGTTTGTCGCTCGACAGGATATCACCTACAACGGTCAAGAGAGCCTTGGCCGCAACGGACTCATTGGATCGCGCCTTGGTCAGAACATCCTGGGCGGCGTGATTCGCTTGGGACACTTTCGCTTCATCAACTTTCGCTTTCTCCAACGCGTCCTGGCGCTCCTTGAGCGCTTTGATCCCGTCTTCCTTGTTCGCTTGCCACTTGGCCAGATCTTTTTTCGCAGCGTCGCGTTCGGCATCCGTGTTGGCCTTCTTCAGCGCCGCCTCCGCGCTGGCAATGCCCTTCTCGGCGCCACCAATCCATTTGCCCTTGGCGTGTTCAACCAACGCTTTCGCCTCTTGAATCTTACCCGCGGATTGCTGAGTCGTGTTCGCTACTGTCTCTGCCGCTTTGACCGCATCATGCGCCTTTTGAGGGGCGGATTTCACGGCTTCATCAATTTTGGGCAGGGCGTTGCCGATCTCCACCTGGGATGCTTTGAGCAACTCGGCGTATTTTTTCTCCAGCGCAACTCCAGCGGGGGTAAGCGGGGCCTCAGGCGCAGCCTTCTGTGCTGCCGATGCAGTGGCGATGCCCATGATCATGGCTGTTAGAAGTGCTAGTTTTGTGAGCGAGGATTGTGTGTTCATAAATAGGAATTTCCATGCTTTCTAGAAGCTGCTCTCTACAACCACATACTATTTTATAGAATACCACGAGATATAACGAAATATGAGACAAAATTGACTGAAAACGAGACAATTTACTCTCGAAACGCGCGCGATCAGCCATTTGACCAATTCGGGAGAGAGTAGAAGAGTGGATTACGGAATGGCGCTGTCGGATTAATAAAAACAAACGCGCCCAACTGTAAAGCTGGGCGCGTTTATTGAATGCGAAATTTTTAATGGCGGAGCGGGTGGGATTCGAACCCACGTGACAGTTACCCGTCTACACGCTTTCCAGGCGTGTTCCTTAAACCGCTCGGACACCGCTCCACCGGGGAAGAACCACCACTTTTACCACCTGTGAAGGAGGCAGAAGCAGCGCCGACGATCAGAAAACCGGCCCCTGACCGTCGTGGAAGGGTGAAACTATAGCACAAAATAGTTGCCACGCAAGTACAGGCTCAATCGAACTTGAACCCACCCATAAATTTGCAACGAATTCTGATCATGAGCATCGCCCACGTCGCCGGAATGCCCCACTGTTGCATTTCTTTTGAAAATTGTGAACGGGTTTTCGCCGCCGCATGCAAACGTCACTTCTTTTGCAGCGCTTCCTCAATAGCCTTGATTCCGAAATTCACATCGTCGCGCTTTGCTTTGGGCGCGTTGGGGGGCAGCAATGACTCGGCGGTTTTCAGATCGATCAGAGCCTGCTTGAGATTGCCTTTTCTGAAATGTAATTCAGCACGGAAGCGCCACGCTTCGAATTTCTTGGGATCTGTCGCAATCGCGCGGTTGAATAGGGACAGGGCGGTTTCGAAGTCTCCACTGCGCGCGCGGTTGGTCCCGAGATTCACCATGGCGTCGGCGCGATTCGGATCGAGTTCAATCGCCTTTTCATAATCCTTATCTGAGCCGGTTTTGTCGCCGAGCATGTCGCGGGTGATGCCCCGGTTATAATATGCGGTCGCGACTTTGGGATTGTGGCTGATGAAGTGGTCCCAGTCGCGGAGCGCGTCCTTCCAATCCTTCTTGTCCATCTTCAGGGTCGCGTGATCGTAATAAAAATCCGTATTGCCGGGATCGAGCGCGAGTGCTCTGTCAAAATCGGCGAGTGCGCCATCAGTATCGCGCATATCCCGGCGCACACACGCCCGTCCAACGACCGCTTCGCGGTAATTGGGGCTCAGCGCCAGCGCGCGGTCGTAATCGGCCAGCGCGCCCGAAAAATCTTTCATGCGTGCGCGTGCGGCGGCGCGATTGCCCAGCGCCAGGAGTTCGTCCTTGTTCAACTTTAGGGCTTTATCGTAGTCGGCGATGGCGGCGCTCATGTTTCCAAGATCCATATGCGCCAAGCCGCGCATGCCATACGTTGCGGAACTGTTGGGATCAAGTGCCAGCGCTCGGTCGAAATCGGCCAGCGCCTTCGCTGCTTCCTTCATGTGAAGCAAGGCAAGGCCGCGGTCGATATGATTCATGCTTTGATTGGGAATACGTTCCATCACGATGTTGAAATCGGCCACTGCGCCTTCAGGATTCAGCAGTTCCCGGCGCAACAGGCCGCGCAGTTTGAGGTGCGCCATGTTGTTGGGATCGAGTGCGACGAGTTGATCGAACGCGGCAAGCGCGTCGGTGAAGGCGCGGGCATCATAAAGCCTGGTGGCGTGGTCGACGAGGTCCGACACAGGCATCGTGGAAAGATTGCCAGCACTCACCGAATTTCGTTTCGCCTGACGCGCCGCTAAATCTTGCAATGCCGGTTTGACGCGATAATAAAGGATCGTGGGATGCTGCACCGAAATGCGCTGACGAATGGCGTAGTAGGTGTTGACATCATCATCCGCGGCGAGGAGGCAGATCGCGATGATCGCAGCCTCCTGCACGCCGACGGGATTATCCCGTCCGTCTTGAGTTTTTGGCTCAATTAAAGGGAGCAGATGCAGAGCCGTCTGCGCGTCTCCGATCCATCCGAGCGCGGCGAGGGCGAGCATCCGGCATTCGGCGCGTTCATGGTTGAGGTTCTCTAGCAGCAGGGTAACCGTCAATGGGTCTTTCATGGCGATCAATTCGTAGACCGCGTTTTCGTGGGTCACCGAGCGCGTGAGCGAGGCGGCGTCGTCCAGCAGCGCTTTGACCCGCTTCCGAATGCGCTCGCCGCGTTCGGATTCAAGCTGAATGAGTTGCGCTTGCCTGCGTTCAAATTCGCCGGTGTCCAACGCCGCGCTGCGGGCAAGCAGCAGCTTTTCGCGCGCCTGCCGGAAATTCTTCGCGCGCAATGACGCGTCGAAATTCAGTAGCGCTGTTTCGCGCAGGCCGTCCGTGGCGGCGGTGTTTTCAGGCTGGTTGACGAGGGCGACCCGGAAGCGGTCTTCGGCATCGATCAAGAGTGTCACGCTGTCGGCGGACTGGTTCTTCGCCAGCGCCGCGCGAACGGATGCGAGCGCGGTGTTGCCCTGTTGCACGGCCGATGCGGCGGAGTTTCGGCGTTCGTCAAGCTTCGCGGATTCGGCGCGGCGGAGCAGTTCGGCACTGCGCCAATAAAAGCCGCCAAGCAGCAACGCCATTAGCAGCATCAGCGCCACGCTGCTTGCCACTGCCGGCCGGCGCCGCGCCCATTTTACACCGCGTTCAATCAGAGAGTGCGGCCGGGCGACGATCGGTTCGCCGTTGAGCCAGCGTTCAAGATCGCGGGCGAAATCTTCGGCGGTCTGGTAACGGCGCGCGGGATATTTTTCCAGACATTTGAGACAGATGGTTTCGAGGTCTCGGTCCACGCCGGCGCGCAACGAACGGGGTTGCGCGGGATCCTCAGTCTTGACGCTGTGCAATATGTCGGCTTCACGGGTGTCCTGGAACGGCGCTCGCAGCGTCAGCATTTCATAAAAAATCGCGCCGAGTCCATAGACATCGGTCGCGACAGTCAGCGAGGCGGATTTTCCTGAGGCCTGTTCCGGCGACATGTAGTAGGGTGTGCCCATCACCGCACCTTCGCGCGTCATGCCGTCCTCGGTACCGACGCGTTTGGAGATTCCGAAATCGCCGACATATGGAACGCCGTGGATGTCGATCAGCACGTTGGCGGGTTTGAGGTCGCGATGGAGGATACCGCGCTGGTGGGCAAAGTGCACGGCGCGGGCAACGGCGGCCATGATCGAGACGCCTTTGCGCGGATCGAGAACCAGCCGGCGAAGTTCGGCGTTCAAACCGCGCCCCTGGATCAGCTTCATCGAAAAATAGGGAACGCCGTCGATGGTGCCGCTGTCGTAAATTGGGACGATGTTGGGATGGTCCAGCGTCGCAGCGTTTTCCGCCTCGGCCTGAAAGCGGCGAATTTGGTCGGGGCGCACGAAGGAGGAAAGAATCATCTTCAGCGCGACGCGGCGTTTCAGGCTGATCTGCCGCGCCGCGTACACGACGCCCATGCCTCCGCGCGCCAGTTCGGAGACGATTTCATAATCGCCGAAAATTCCCGAGCGGGCCGGAGCGGCAGCGGGCTGCGGCGCTGAGCCATTCGCGTCAGGTTCGATAATGACAGAGCCGAGTACTTCGACGCATTCGCTGCAGACGCCACCTGTTGCGCCCGCATTCAATCCTCCGCCGCAAAGTGTGCATGCGGCTTGTGAATGGGATGCTGTCATGGCGCGCGCCTCCGAAACAATGAAACGGGCAGAATCGGCAAAGCGTAGCCGCGCGAAGGCATGTTGTCGACGGAGAAAACAGCGGCGCAGAGTGGCTGATCCGGTCCGAGTGCAAACGATTCGCGTGTATATTTTTTAGTTACTCCATTTTTCGTGCATGTGAAAATTACGATTTTGACCATGCCAGTACGTCGAGTTTGGATATAGTGTGGCGGATTATTTTTTGAGAATTCATTATGCGCCAGATAGCCAGTCTTCTACTCGTTGCGTTTCTTGTGTGCGGCTGTGCCCGCTCGGACGACGATGTCGCTGGGTTGCTCAAGGACGCCAAAGCAACTCTCGCTGCCCACCGCGATTCCCAGGGTAAAGCTGCGGAATACGCCCAGTGCATTTACAACCTCGAAAAAGCCCAAGTACTCTTGGAACAAAAAGGCGATTCCTCGTCGAGTTTGGCGCAGGAAGTGAACTCGACGCTGTTCTGGGCCAAGCGGTTTTCGAATGTCGAAATCGCGAACGAAGTCGCCAAGTTGCGAACTGTTGGCGGCCTGCCCAAAGCCACCGCCAAGACCGCGCCGGTTGAGAAACCCGCTGCGAAAGGCGAGTTTGCCGATAGTGCCATTACGATCAAGGCGAAAGCGGCGTATGAGGAAGCCGTGAAATTTGCTTCCAGCAAATCCGCCGATCCGTTTGCCGTCTCGTTGCGCTGGTTTCAAGTGGCCAGCCAGTTTTCCGGGACGGACTATTCTCTGAAAGCGCTCGAAAACGCCCGCCAAGCACAGGCTCAGGTCGCTGCAGGAACTCCGGCCGTAGCACCCGTGACCGACGCAACCGCACCGGCTGCGAAAGCTCCTCAGCAAAGTGTCCTGACGCTCGAAATCGAAGAATTGAAAACCGATAAACCGGAATATGTATTGATTCGCGAAGGTGAAAAACTCGCCGCCTCTAAAAAATTTGAAGAAGCCATCGTACAATACAAATGCGCGATCGCTATTCGAGACACCATCCCCGCCCAGCGCCGCATGGGGCGCGCGCATTTTGAACTCGCGCAAAAATTGAACGAAGCGTTGGAGCCAAAATACATTGCCATGGACAAAGAGCTTGCCGCAGCCTATCAAAAAGCCTATGAACTCAGAGGCGGAAACCGTGTCTTCAATGACCGTAATCCCGCCTGGGTCGCAGCTCAACGCAAGCTCACCGATTTGCGTAAAGAAGCTGATGGCCCCATGCTCCAAGCCGCCGCCGCTCAAGGGTGTTTCGATAAGATTATTCGAATGTCTCCCGGCAACAAAGATTTTGACGCTGCGGCGTATTCCGCCGTCAGCATGTCGCGCCGCCCGACGTTAAAACTTACGGCTCGCACGTACATCAAAGAGTTTCTAAAAAATTACACGCCCATCGATGGCACTGAGCAATTGACCTACGAATTCTGCAAATCAGAATACGAACGCCTGGGTCATTAATCATCGCACATGTTTGAATACGCGCGTGTCCCCCTGTGACCAGGCCAGTTGCCAATGGGCCGCGTCCGCTTCAAGAGCCGGTGCGAGAAACCGCGCAGCTAATCGGTCTTCTTCCAGCGCGTCCAGCACGGCCCAGTCTGCCCGCCCGATATCCGCGAACGCTTTTTCGCGATCCGCAACCTGTGATATCGGAACGCTCCGTCGCCCGGACCAAAACCAAACCAGCGAGCCTTTCGCGCTCGCGACCGTGTCGTCCGCACCTGCGTGATCTTTGAGCCACAGCGCTGCCGCGTGTAAATCGCTCCACCCTGCGCCAATGGGAGCAGGGCCGCTCAACCGTTCCCGGACTACATTTTCGCAGACCGATCGCATGCACCCCGCGCTGAGAAAAAACGCGACACCGACCCGCACCAAACGCGCGCGCCAATCCGGTCGTTTCTGCACCGCCCACACAACCCCGACCAGTGCCAGCGCTGCGCCGAAAAGCCAATCGAAGTACGTCGAGACCGGCGGCTCAAGCGAACCTGATGAGAAGAACGATCCGAAAAGCGTGACCGCTGGAAAGAGCGCGAGCGCGAACGTCAGCACCGCCGGGCGGCTCCATTTTCCGGGCGATTCCATTTCGCACATCCAATCAAAAAGCGTCTTGCCCCCGGTCCAAAACAGCGCCAAATAAAGCGGAAGCAGCGGAAGGTAATAGCGCGATTCCGCGAATTGAAAACACAGTAGACCGATTTGATAAATCAACCAAAACACCGGAATCAAACGCTGGCCGCGCCGCATCAGCACGACCCATCCAAACACCGGCAGAGGCGTGAGCGCGAAAATCAAATACCACGGCGCGAAGCCTTCAAAGCCTGCAATTTCGTTGGTTTGATACAGCGCGTAAAACGACGCGATTCGGCCCATGCGGTGCAGAAATGTTTCGCCCGCCAAATGCGATGTCCCAAACGTTTCGCTCGACGCTTTCCCCGCGCCCGAGAACATCGCACCCTGCAAAAAACTCCACGGCGTTTCGCCGAACCGAGCAAGAATCCACACCAGTAGCAGCGCGCTCGTCACGGTCAACGCGACCCCTGCGATAATCAATCGTCGCCGATTCGAATAATCAGACGAACGCTGCACGTATGCTTCAAGCAACACACATCCGCCGCACGACGCGACCAATAACATCCCGGCATAACGAAAACCCGTGGCCAACAACAACGTGAGAATCAGTAATCCCAGCGATTTCCAGCGAGTCGATTTTATGAATTCACCGGTCAACGCGACCGCCACGAGCGCAAGCACCGTGAACGGAACGTCACTGAGAATATCATGGGTGCATGCCGTCAATGTGGGCGTCAGGGCAAAGCAAAAGGCGATCATCGCAGGGGTAAACGAGGACGGTTCTGTGGAGTCGCCCGGTTGTGATCGGCGGTCTTCGAGTCCCCGCTTTAGCGCCCAGAACGCGCTCAAGACTGCGAGTGCCGCGCTGCAAATCAACACGCCCTTCATCGAGATCACGCACCGCCCGATGATCGCTTCAACCCCCGCGATCAGCAACGGAAACAACGGCGGAGCGAGCACGTATGGCGCGGCATCAATGTCGTAAATTTTCAGTGGTCGTCCGTACTTCAACCAACTCTCAGCGACGCCGATATAACTGGCGTTGTCGCCGCCTCCGGGCAGATACGCGTTCACCCCGCCGAAGCCAATCAGCAGCACGGCAGCCATTCCGCCAAGCACAAGAAACTTGGGCGACAGTCGCGGGAATGATGACACGTAAACGTATTTCCTTCGGGTGAATGGATCGGGTGCCAAAGTCCTTCGTAGAGACTCTGGCATCGGTTGATTTTTAAAACAACGCGAAGCGCTGCGCCAGCGGCACGTTCTCTGCCGGTTCACAATTCAGCGGCTCACCGTCCGCCGTGATCATGTGCTTCTTGACATCAATAAAAATCTTCGGCGTCACATCGTTTAAGCGCATCTCCGCTTTCGACACCGAACGCCAACCCCGCACCGGCGCGACTTTCTTGCGCAGATTATAATTCGCCAGCGCGTTCTGACGCAGAGAATGCTTCGAAACGAAGACCATGCTCGAATGCGCCGCAGCGCCCACTCCAGCTCCCAGCGTCGGGCGCGATGCGACCGGTTGCACCGAAGAAATCCCACCGCCTGCCGATCCAGCCTGGCCCCACACCAGAATCCCGCCCTTTAAAATGCACTCGGGTTTGATCCCAAAAAACGCGGGCTTCCATAAAACAATGTCGGCGAGTTTATCGTTTTCAAGCGACCCGACTTCATGCGAAATCCCGCACATCAGCGCAGGATTGATCGTGTATTTCGCGATGTAACGGCGGATGCGGATGTTGTCATTGTGTGCAGTTTCGCCCGGTAATCGTCCGCGCTGCTGGCTCATTTTGTGCGCCGTGCGCCACGCTCGCGCAATCAAATCGCCGGGCCGCCCGCCCGCCATTCCTCCACTGCTGATGGCCGGAATAGCGCCCAAGTCGTGCAAAATATCTTCGGCGGCGACAGCTGCCGGAATCGACGACAGGTCGGCAAACGCCGCATCTGCTGTGTTGTTCTGGTCCATGTGCCGCCGCGCGTAAACAAGGTTCCGCATTTCATCGCCGGTGTTGATTGAACTGGGCCGCGCCGAGCCCATCGAGAGCGGCATCGCGCGCGATTCCGCGCACACCCGCAAGCCGTCTTGAGCCGAACGACCGCCCGTGCCGAGGTCCAGTTGATACATGGCCGGCCGACCGTTCAACGCCTTCATCACCGCGTCGAATCCCCCCGCTTCACTCAGCGGATCGGGGCGCAGCGACACCGGCAGATCGAACTGAATCGAAACCGCCATGCAGCATTCAATCGACGCCGCGCCGACGCCTGAACTTTCATTCAGACTCAACCCCGCCGCGCCCGCGCGAATCTGGTCAATGATGCCGTCCTCGCTGGACGCGCCAGCCTTCGCATAAAATCCGAAATTGATCGGCAGATCATCCGTCGCATGCATCAACGTTTCGATACGCCGCGCACCGGGTGTGCCGGTGGACACTTCGAAGTCCTGCGCATATCCCGCCCCGCCGCCCATCAATGTCGTGATGCCGCTCGACAACGCGGATTCCGCCTGCCGCGAACTGATCAGTGCGATGTTCGCATCGATCGCTCCAGCCGTTGCAATCCGGCCTTCGCCCGAGATGATTTCAGTCGCCGAGCCGATCACCATCCGAGGCGTGACGCCGGACATGATGTTCGGATTGCCCGCTTTTCCGATCCCGGCAATCCGTCCGTTTTTGATTCCGATATCGGCTTTATAAATCCCCGTCCAATCGATGATGACAACGTTCGTGATCACGCTGTCGAGGGTGTCGTTGAACTCGGCAGTGAGTCCCATCGTATCGCGCAACGAGCGCATCCCTGAGTACACGTTCTCGTCGCCGTGAACGGTGCAATCGCGCTCGACTTCCGCGACCAGTGCCGTGTCTCCCAGCCGAATCTTGTCGCCCGCCGTGGGGCCATAATAAGCGGCATAGTCGTTGCGCGTGATGCGATGGCTCATAGTCGGGTTTCAGAGTCCGAAGAAAAATGAAGTTAGTGCACCTACTCCGTCGTCGCGTTTCCGAATCGTTGTGCGTCCAGAGCTTTCAATGCTAACAATCGGTTGGCCTCATTCAATTCGCCGACCGCCAATCCGTTGCCACCTTGAATCGTTTGATGTCCGGCGATTTCAACCAACCGCACTGTCTTCGTCTCGCCCGGTTCGAATCGAACACTCGTTCCCGGCGCAATATCCAGCCGCATTCCGTACGCTTTCGCTCGGTCAAAAATGAGTGACCGATTGGCTTCCATGAAATGAAAATGACTTCCGACTTGAACCGCCCGGTCGCTGCGATTTCCGACGGGCACATCAACGATGCGCCGCCCGGCATTCATGTCAATATCACCTTGCCCTGGGATGATTTCACCGACGCCACCTTCAATCATCGCCGGTTGCGAACCAAATTCATTGCCTTCCAACGCCTCGCGCGAAGGCACCGGCAAAAAGCTGCCGTATAACGCGAGCATCAGATTTCCGTTTTCTTCCATGATCGGATCGCGCAGCACAATCGTTTTCATGCCGTCGGGAAAGGTGCCTTCAACGCGGATCTCGCCGATCATCGGCGGCACTCCGGGCATGACGTCGTTATAGCCCAGCAACTGCTGCCCGATCTCGCCGATTTCCGCGACCGTCCGCCCGTCGCGAATAAATTCGTGCAACTGCGCTGCAATCAACGCCACTGCTTCGGGGTAGTTCAGCCGCAGTCCACGCGCCAAGCGCTTCTGCGCCAAATGGCCGGCGTTGTGCAAAATCAGCTTGTCGATCTCGTCTTGAGTCAGATGCATACCGATTCCCGTTGCTTCACGCTCATGGTTGATTCGTAGTCTTGACTACACCGCCGGGCTTTATCCTACAGCGTGACTCCATAATGAATATCGGCGATTTTAACGACCGGGTTCTCCAAAAAAAGTTTCGGGTTTCGGGTTGGAAAGCTTGTGTTCAGCGAAACACGAAACAAAGTTTTGCTATTCCGCGTGTTGAATTGTATTCAGTACGGAAGATTTAAAACTACATCCATTCGCTGTAGGAGGAATTATGTCGCAGAAATCCGCATCGGTATCATCATCACGCCGGACATTTTTAAAGACCGCTGGAACTGCCGCAGGAGCTCTGGCGCTTCCGATGATTTATTCGAAATCCACGCGTGGTGCGCCGAACAGCCGCATCAACATGGCCTCCATTGGCGTAGGTGGGCAGGGGACTGGGTTGCTGGGAGGATTCCTTGGCGAAGCAGGGACTCAGCTCGTCGCTGTCTGCGATGTCTTCGAACCGCATCGAACGCGTGCTAAAGACAAAGTCGAAGCGAAGTATGCCGACGACAAAAAGAGTGGCAACTACAAAGGCTGCGATGTCTACAACGATTTCCGCGAAGTCCTCGCGCGCGATGACATCGACGCGGTCGTCATCGCTACGCCCGATCACTGGCACGCGCAAATCACCTGCGCCGCCGCCAAAGCAGGCAAGGATATTTACTGCGAAAAGCCGCTCTCGCTGACCATTGGTGAAGGCCGCAAGATGGTCAACGCGGTGCGCCAATACGGTCGTGTGCTCCAGACCGGCAGCATGCAACGCGCGTCCGCCGGATTCCGCACCGCCTGCGAAATTGTACGCAATGGCTTCATCGGAAAAGTGAAAGAAGTTTACGTCAAAGTCGGCGGCCCGCCCGCGGAATGCCACCTTCCGACAGAGCCGATTCCGAAAGGCATGGACTGGAACATGTGGCTCGGACCGGCCCCCGAACGCGGCTACAACAGCCACATTCATCCGTTCAGCTGGCGCGACTTCCGCGACTATTCCGGCGGCTACGTCACCGATTGGGGCGCGCATCATTTCGACATCGCCCAATGGGGTCTCGGCATGGACGAAAGCGGTCCCGTCGAAATTCATCCGCCCGGAACGCAGGACAATTCATTACTGAAATTCGTTTATGCAAACGGTGTGACGATGTACCACATCAACAGCGCTGACAAGAATCAAAAAGTCGAAACGCCTGTACCGTTCCCGGACAATGACGGCGTCTTGTTCTACGGCGAAGACGGCTGGGTGTTCGTGAATCGCGGCAAGCTCGTGACCAGCCCGTCGAATCTCGCGTCGCGCCCGATCGGCCCGAACGACATTCGACTATATCGAAGCCCCGGCCATCACCGCGATTTCCTGAATTGTATCCAGACCCGGCAGCGCCCGTGCACCGACGTCGAAATCGGTTGTCGCTCCGTCACCGTCTGCCATCTTTGCAACATCGGCTACTGGCTGGGCCGCTCCCTTTATTGGGACCCGGTGAAAGAAGAATTCAAGAACGACGAAGCGGCAAACCGTTGGCTCGACCGCCCCAAACGCGCCCCGTGGATTTTGTAAGACTATCCCGAAGGGATTGAAGCGATTAGCCGGTGGTTGAGGCCGTACCCGGCCGATACCACCGGTTATGATTGGAATTCGAAACTCACCCCGGCAGGGGTGAAAGCAATTGTTGTTCGCTGGCACCCCTGCAGGGGTGCGAAAAAATATCCGCCGTTTTTCCGGTGGTGTCGGTCGAGTACGACCTCGACCACCGGCTAATGGCTGGCATCCCTTGCGGGATGTTTTGAAGATCACTATTTTTAATCTAAGGACTCTTCTTTCCATGTATAGAACGTTGAAATTCCTCGTGTTCAATCTCGCGCTTGTCGTCTCAATCGCCCGCGCTGAAGACGCCGCCTACCTGTCGGCCACTGCCGCGATTGTCCAGACGGCTAAGAAAAGCGCGCCTGATATCGCTGCTGAAAAAGCAGTCGTGACTCAAATCATCGACGCGCTCGCCGCGAAAGAGTTGGAAACGAACGAAGTCGCCCGCAAAGAACCGCAGCGCGCACTCGATCAAATCGAATTCGTCGTCAGCCGCCCCGGCGCCGAGGCGGAACGCGCGGCATTCTGTACACTCCTCGCGTCAAAGCTCGGCGGTGCGCTGCACGTCCCGGCGAAAGTGTGGCTCTTGAAAAGCCTCGAACGCATCGGCAAAGCCGAGTCCGTCGAAGCTGAAGTTAAAGCGCTCGCCGACTCAAGCGACCTCGTCCGTGAAACCGCTCGCCGCGCCCTCGCCGCGAATCCGTCGAGCGAATCCTCCGACGAACTCATCACCTCCATCGCCGCTTCCGGTGACATTTCGACACGCGTCGCCCTCATCGAAGCGCTCGGATTCAAGCGCAACAAAGCGGACGTGAAACTTTTTGAAAAAGAAATGCAAAGTCCCGACGGCCGCGTCAAAGCCGCCGCCATGGCCGCGCTGACGGCTCAAGGCATCCGCAAGGAAGCGGACGCGATGGAGCAAGTCGCCGGATTGATCGACGCCGGTCGCGCGGGGAAAGCCGAAAGTATCGCCACACTCGTCGCCGCGCTCGATTCCGAAAACATCAAAATCCGACAGTCCGCCGTACAAGCCGTGGCGCTTCACGCCGCTCCCGACATGACCGCCGCGTTGGTCGCGAAACTGAAAGCCGCTCCCACCGACGTCAAGCCCGCATTGATTGCCGTGCTCGGACAACGCGGCGACAAAGCCGCACTCCCGGCACTCAAGGACGAATTGTCGAATACGGATGTTGCTGTCAAAGTCGCAGCGATACAAGGTATCGGAAAAGTCGGTGACGGATCAGCTGTGGCGCTACTCATTGAGTTGGCGGCCATGGGTAAAGGCGACGAACAACGAGCCGCCCGCGACAGTCTCGAACGCTTGCGCGGCGCGGATGTGGACACTGCGCTTGGAGGATTTGTGTCGAGTCAGATCAAGCAATATTCGCTTGAAGCGTTGCAGCTACTCGCCATTCGCAACGCCGTCGGATCGTCGCCGGTCGTGTTGAAATACCTCGCGTCATCCGTCGCCGGGGCGCGCACCGAAGCCGTCAAAACGCTTGGAGCCATCGGCGGAAAAGACGCGCTGGAACCGGTGCTGTCCATCGTTGTGAAAGCAGGCGAAAAGGACTCCACCGAACGCGATGCCGCTGCCAAATCACTCGTCACGATCTCCCGCCGCCTGCCTGAAAACGGTGCGCATCTCGACGCCATCGCTAAGGCCGCGAAAGACAGCAGTGATCCCGCGCGCATTGCGTTGCTCACATCACTCGGACAAATCGCCGGAACAAAAGCGCTCGCCGCCATTCACGATGGCATGAAAGACGCCAACGAAAAAATCCAGGACGCCGCGTTCCGTGCGCTCGCGAACTGGCCGGATTCGAAGCCCATCGATGACGTGCTGGACATCGCGAAGACGTCCAAAAATGAGACGCACCGCGTCCTCGCGCTCCGCGCCTTCGTCCGCATGGCCGCGCTCCCCGGCGAACACAGCGCCAAGGAAACGCTCGCCTTGTGCGCCAAAGCGGATGACGCCGTCAAAACGCCCGACGACCGCAAACTCGTGCTCAACGCAGTCTCCGACATCAAAGATTTCGGCGCGGTTCACGCTTGCGCAAAATACATCGCCGATGCTAAAGTGTCGGAAGAAGCCTGTGTCGCAACCGTGAAAGTCGCCAAGCGCTACGAGTCCGGCCACGCCGCCGAAATCGCAGCTGCGATGAAAGACGTGATTGCGCATACGAAAAATAAATCGATTAAGGATCAGGCTCAGGCACTTCTTGACAAACAGGGCCAAAAGTAAGCGATGAACACGCTCCCCCTTCTTTACTGTCTGATCGGAACCGTTGGCGTCTCGTGGCTCGCATCCATTTGGGTGCGCGCTTCGGCGGAAGAATTGGACGACGAAACGCGCGGACGCGTCGCGCGCGCGGCGGATAAGACGGCTTGGATTTGGCAGGGTTTGGAGTGGATCGGCATCGCGCTACTCCTGGCCGGAATGTTCCTCCCAACACGCATGTTGTTTACTGCTGCGAGCCAGCGCATCATCACCATTGCGGTGGGCTTGGAACTCTTCTGCTTCGCCAATGCGTCCGCGACTTGGGCGGTTCGGACGGCCTATGCTCGAGAAGCGCCCACGACCCGCGCAGCTCGTTCCGCATACTGGGCGGCGGTGATGGTTTCGATTGCCGAAGTCGCATTGCTCTGCGTAGTCGTCTGGATCGTCATGAATCGGATTGATTGGAAGAGTGACGCGACGTCAAACGAGTCGAGCACCACCGAATCGTCGAAGCATGATCCCGCCGAAAAAGACGTGTGGATTGACGAGCAGCTCGCGAAACAAGACCTGTCGCATTTGGATCCGGACTATGTCCAAGGCTTGGTTGAAAGCGGAGCGCTGCATACCAAAAACGTCGGCGGGAAAAAGCTCTACCGCCAGCGTGATGTCGAAATACTCAAGAAGCGCAAGAAAGAAAACATCCCTTAAAAGATGTAGAACGGGCTTTTAGCCCGTTCATATATGAGCGACCCGATCACTCTCAATTCCCAACTGGGGGCGGCTTCCCCGGAGGCTTCTCCTGGGGTCCGTTAGAATTGGGCGGTCCAGGCGGCGGATTCGGACGTCCTTCTCCGGGCGGCTTGTCGGGTCCGCCCATCTTTTCCGTGTAGCGTTCAAAGGCTTTGAGATTCTTGTGCCGCTCCGTGAAATTTGTCCACAGAACCGTCGAATTCGCCTCCATCTTGCGCCTCAACGATTCATTCTTGATCCCGGCTGCGGCCTTGTGCATGAAGCCTCGAATTTCTTGCATGGGGTATCCATAAAACGAATAGTAGCGCCCCAATTCATACATTTTCGCTTGAGCGACTTCCTCCGTTGTGATGTCAGGAATCTCGGCTTCGAGTGCCTTGATGTGAACGTCCACTTTGGCCCGCAGCTTTTGGAGTTCAGACTTTTCATTGACCGTGAGCGGGACTGAAGGGACCTTTTCTTTGGCTAACCCTTTCAACAGGCCATCGCGTAAACGAAAACCATTGAGACGGTCCATTTCCGTCATCGTCAATTCCGTGGCTTGGGCACTGATTCGCCGGGGGTCTTGCGAGAGGAATTTGACGCTCACGACCGCGACTGCCTCCTGCGACACGACCGATCCATTTTCTAATTTCAGCGACAAATTTCCGTCCGCGAACGAGATCAACTGACCTTGGTTCGTTTCACCATTTTTAAGCGTGATATCGACCATCGGGCCGGCAACTGCGATTGGGGCACCGATGCGGGGTGATTCGGAAGGCGTGGCGGCAAAACAGCATGATGCGAAAAAAGTGGCCATCATATAAAGGGCGTTCAATGGCACCTTGAATGGTGATTGGGCAGAAGGTTTCATACTCGACAACTCCTTTTCAAAGCCAGTTGCGCGAACTGCGTTCCGTCTGCTCAAAACATACCCATCGGCATTCACAACGCAATGCTTTAATTTTTCCACTCTTGACACACGCGTTATCGGCGCTACGATTCTCCTATTCAGAACGCTATTTTTTGACTGGTTTAAACGGGCTAGACCGGCCACTCGCACACTGGACGCGCGAGGTGGGCATGGGTGCCGTTCGATGGTGTTGATTAGAATTGAGGATACTCATGACGGAATCCGCTTGCAAGCGTCTGTGCGTACCGGCCCTGTTGGTTGTGCTGGCAGCCGCTTTTTTAACGTTCAGCCCCACAGTCCGCGCCGAAGAAGACAATGTCGTTGCGACTGAAAAGCTGTTCCGCGAAGCCATTGATCTGTACGAGCAGGGAAAATATTCAGAATCCCAATCGAAGCTTAAAGCCGTCCAGGACAAAGACCCGCGCAACGCCTTGATCGCGCGGTTGGTGGACGAAGCGGGCGTGCGAGTCATCACGAAGATGATGGCAGATGTCCGCATGGGCGTCGAACCCACGCGCCTCTGGGAACAGTACCGCAAATACAATCTCGGCAAACTCGCTGACAAAGATCGCATGACCAAGATGGCCGCGCGCTTAGTCGATCCGAACACCAGCGAAGACGAACGCGCCCTTCTCTACCGCGAATTCGCTCAGCTCGGCCACTATGCCGTGCCCTTTATCGCCCCCCATTTGAAAGACGCAACCAACGTCGCCTCGCGCTCCATCGCCCGCTTGGCGCTGGCCCAAATGGGACAAAAAGCCACGCTGCCATTGATTGCCTTGCTCCAGCACAAAGACATTTTGATGCGCGAAAATGCCGCCCTCACCATCGGTGACATTCTCCCGTCCGATGCGCGCACGATTCCCGCGTTGAAAGCCTTGATCGACGATCCGAAAGAATCCGAAGCGACCAAGTCATACGCCTCCCGCATTTTGACGCGCATCACGAAGCTGGATGCGGCCTCATGGAAGTCCGCCGCTCAATATTACTACGAAGCCGCCAACCGCTATTACCTCGACCGACCCGGTGTGGCCGAAGAAGCGGAAGAAGTCAGCGGCATGGTTTGGCATTTGAACGACGCCGGCGACCTGGTCTCCGTACAATATCCGCTCTGGGCCTGGAACGAACAGATGGCCGAAAGCCTGACGTTGCGCGGCTTGACGCTCAACGCTGAGATGCCTGAATTCTTTGCGCTCTGGGCCTGTGTTGCCGCATCACAATGGAGCGAAGTCAAGGACTTGATCGACATCTCCACAGAACAACCGCCCCGCCACAATTTCTCCGCTGAAGAAAAGACGGAATTGGCCGAATGGGACAAAAAGCTCGTCGATGCCCGCCGCTTGATTGCCGCAGTCGGCAAGGAACATTGCAACGCCGCGTTGAATAAGGCTCACGCTGACCTGAAGAAATTCCCCGGCCACATTCGCATCCCCGGCGTCGCCGTCGTGCTCGCAAAAGAATTGGCGATGCTGGACCCGAAGGGCGATACGCTCAACGAAGCCAGTGGCTTGATCGCAGGATTGTCCAGCCCAGAATTCGCGGTTCAATATGCCTCCGCCATCGCGCTCGCCAGCGTCAACAAATTCCCCGACGCGTGGGCTGGCAGCGACAAAGTTGGCGCGATCCTCGGACGCGGCATCAGCGAAAACAAACCGTTCGAAATCCTGCTCGTCGTCGAAAACGAAAACCTCGCGAACGAGTTGAAGCAGAAGATCAATGCCGTCAACTACGGCGTGACGGTTGCATCAAGTGGTCGCGACGCGATGACGAAAGCGCGTTCATTCCCGCCGAAGGATGTTGTGGTCATTGCTGAAAACCTGAAGCGCGATTTGAACGCGTACCAGTTGCTCGAAGAACTCCGCGCCGAAGCCACTACGCGCTACTTGCCGTCGGGCATTCTCCACGCCCGGGCTGACCGCGAAATCATCCAATCACGCTTTGGTTCGGACATTGGCTTGATTGAACTCGAAAGTACCGGAAACGATTTGAAGGACCCGATTGAAAAGATCGCTGCAAAGCGTTCCGAAACGTCCGCAAACAAACGTAAAGCGCACGAGATGTCCGTGCTCTGCGCCAGCACCTTGAACACGATCAATCCCAATGCGACGCAGATCAAATTGAACGACGCTGTCGAACACGCGGTCAAAGCCATGATCGGCCGCAAAGACGACGTCCGCAATCCGTGCGCCGTGTTCCTCGGTCGCGTAGAAGGTGGAGCAATGAAGGACGCCGCCGCCGATGTGTTGAAGCGTGTCTTCGAAGACGGAGCCAGCCCGGTCGAACTGCGCCGCAACGTGATCCGTAGCTTGGGCCGCGTCAAGGTTGATGGCCTCGAAGACGTCTACGCCAAAGCGCAAGCGGATGCGGATCAGGAAATCAAGGACCTCGCAGCAGAAGCGTTCGGTCAGAAGTCGCGCTCGGGCAAGGCGATCTTGGACGTCATCTCGGCTAATCGCATCGACAAAGACAAGAAGGAAAAATAAGCGATTCGAAGGTTGAATTTGAAATCAAAAAAGCCCCGAGCAATCGGGGCTTTTTCACAGGATAAAAGTCCGTCTTACTTGATTTAAAGCCGCTCAAATCCTGCATTGTCAATCAACCGCGTTTTGCCGATTTTGACTGCAATCGCGGCCAGCACGTCGCCCTTCAGGTTCTTCACGTCTTCAAGCGTATGCGCGTCAACAATCGCGCAGTAGTCGATTTCGACCGCGTCGTTTTCGGCGAGAAGGTTGGCCATGTCACCGACGACTTTCATCGCGTCGCGTTCCCCGCTTTTGATCGCGGCCCGGCATGCGTCCAGCGCACGCGGAATAGTCAGCGCCAGTTTGCGTTCGCGTTCGGAGAGATAGCGATTGCGGCTGCTCATCGCCAGCCCGTCAGCTTCGCGCACAATCTCGCACGGTACGACTTCGACGCTCATGTTTAAATCGCGCACCATCGTCTGGATCACGAGCAATTGTTGAGCGTCCTTCATTCCAAAATAGGCGCGATCCGGGGCGACAATGTTGAAGAGTTTTGTGACGACGGTCGCGACACCGCGAAAGTGGCCCGGGCGTGAAATGCCGCACAGATGGTCCTGCAACGCACCGACTTCGACGAACGTCATCGCATCTTTTTCGTACAGGTTCTTCGGCGCGAAAATGCAATCGACACCCGCTGCGCCGCATAACTTGCGGTCGGCGTCGAGGGTGCGTGGATATTTGTCGAAATCCTCGCCCAAGCCAAATTGAGTCGGGTTCACGTAGATCGATACCACCACGGCGTTGTTCTCTTTGCGTGCACGCTCCATCAAGCTCGTATGGCCCGTGTGCAATGCGCCCATAGTTGGCACAAAACCTATGGAGCGCCCGGCTCGCATCGTGTCGCGCGACCACGCGCGCATCGCTTCTACAGTTTCCAAAATGACGGGTTCGGACATGTTGCATTTCCCTCGTTATTTGAATTCGGAATCGAATTCGATTTCTGCGGCGGCGAGCGCCAAGTCCCGGTACAGCGATGCCGATTCTTCGTCGAGCCCTTCGGTATGCGACACGTCGCTCAGTTTCTTTGTTGTCCCTGCCGACATGTCAAGCCGCGCCTGCACTGCCCGTCCCAGACCACATAATTCCTCGCGTGTCACAACACCCTCGCGAATCAACTTTCGGTACGCGTTTGCATCCAACAATTCCGCGTCCGGCGCTTCGCCTCTTTTTTCGTTGGGCTGCGCCCTCCGGAATTCGAGAGCGGCGGACAAGCGCTCCGACAACGCACTCACGACGAACGGCTCGCCCATAAAATTTGAATACGGTCGGTGCGCCGCTTCAAGCGAACGCGCCAGTCGCATGCCATAGCGAATCGCGGCGTACGTTGTGTAGCTCATTGCGCCAAGAATAATCGGAATATCAAAAAACTCGATGAACCGCAACGCGATCAATCCGCCTACCAGAAACGTTCCACCGACCATCAGGCGCTTGATCAATTCAAACAGGTCTTCATGCCAGTGGTCGCGTAGACGCGATGACACGAACTGCCGACAACAATCTGCGACTGAATGCTTTTCGTCGGTTGAAAGCGCCGGGATGAAAATTGTGGGAATACCCTCGGTCAACCCGTCAGGCCGCCCTGTGTCCTCCTCGCGCAGAATCCACCAACCCAGTTGAGCGTCCGGAAGTGCCCACAACCTCGGCCCCTGTACGGGCGATCCGTGCCCCGGCGAATGGTGCGAATGCTCTGCTCGCGTGACTGGAGTGCGGTAACCATGCGCGGGTGCGGCCTGCTGTGGACGAGATTCCACAGGCGCAGTCGATGCTTGCAATACCGCCTCGTCCGCGTCAGATGCCGGCGCGTCGTTGCGGCGCTTGGCTGGTTGTCTCGACCGTTCAGCGCTGTTCATTTTGCGGGTGTGCTTTGAGCCTGCGGAACGTGAAGGTCCAGCCCGAGCGCTTTGAGAAGCTTATCGGTTTCGAGCGGATTAAACGTATTCGAATTCAATTCAATATTCCCGAGCTTGATACCCGCCAGGGCCTTTTGAGCGAAATAATAGCTCGCGCCCGGCTTCGCATAAACGCGGCTGAGCGCCTTCGTACCGGCGGCTGTCGCTTCCGCTTTGATCGTGTCGGCCTTGGCGATGTTTGCGCGTTTGTCAGACTTCGCTTTCGCTGTGGCTGCTTCCGCTTTCAGTTGTGCGTCCTGCATGATCTTGTTGCACGTCTGGTCCATCTCGGCTTTCAGATTCGCGATTTCCTGGTCCTGTTTTTCTTTGATGCTCAGAACTTCCGCGTCGGCCTGCTTACCAATCAATTCCGTCTCCGTTTCGCCGATCGTCTGCTTCGTCAGCGCGTCTTCCAAATCGCGCGTCTGCCCGGCGAGTTGCTTCTTCAACAACTGCTCCTCGTAGGTCGGATCATAAATAATGTTGCGCAGGAGAACACTCTTCACTTCAAGCCCGAGTTCTTCGAGTTGTGTGTCCATCAGCTTCTGCATCTGCGCCGTTCGTTCGTCGCGCAATTTGGCGTTGTAGAAATCTTCCGTTTTCATCTGCGTCAAGATTTCATTCGCGTACTGTGAGAGGCTGGTCAACACACGCGACTTGATGCGTTCATAGCCTTGAAACTTCCCCGCGACATCATGGCATTTGTCTTTGTGAATGCGCAAAATGACCGACACATCAACCGATGTCTTGTATTGGTCGCTGCCGCGCACTTCCATGTGCTGGTACACATTGGTCCACGTCGGGTCCCACAATTTGACTTGATGCAACCCTGGGATGCAGAGCACGTAGCCCGGGCCGTAGTCCATCTTTTCAATACCGCCGTTGGCCAGCGTCCGGACGCCAATGGTGTTCGCAGGGACTTTTGTGTAACACGTCCACAAGAATACCATACCGCAAAAAACGAGTGCGACCGCCGCCGCCGCGAAACATCCAAACCCGCCGCCACCTTCTGTTGTGTTGCCTGCCATGTTCAACTCCTTTTGTACCACCGGCTTTTCGCCGGGATTCTAAATTCAGCCGGCGCGACGCCAGCGGTACAGTTTATCGTTTCAAATCGGTCTTGGGTTCCGCCAGATACGGCACTGCGCGAATCTGGTCCACGCGGTCGGACGGAGCGTACGGTTTCGCGGTGACGGTGACGCCGTCGTAGAACTTGATGAGCGCCTCGCGCACCAAACCCTCGCCGCCCTTTTCATACGCTTCAAACAGTTTCTCAATTCCCAGGGCTTTCTGTTCACCTTCGGCCTTGATCGCGGCAGCTTCTGACGTGGCGTTCGCCAGCGCGATGTTGCCTTCAACATCGAGTTGGTATGCGTCCTGATTCGCCTTCGTGAGAATGCGTTTCGCTTCACCTTCAGCCGTCAATTTGCGCTTGGCCAATTCGCCTTGCAACTGCGCGAGCGAGTTGCTTCGAATTTTGTCCGCTTCGGCCACGACGCGCAGCATCTTTTTCTTCTCAGCCTTCCGGAATTCGTCCTGATTCACCAGAATCTGATCGGCTGATTTGCGTTTGCGGATGATGTCTTCGTACTTCTCATTGAAGTGAAAATTCTGTGCGTTGACCGAGACGATTTCGACCGCCATGCTGTCGAAATACACAGACAATCGTTTCTGGACTTCATGCAGCATTTTGGTTCGCTCGTTCGGGTCAGCGATGGACGATGTATCCAGCGCGCCCAATTGGTTGCGCACTTCCGCGCGCGTGACGGCCCGCAGGATTTGTTCGAGATTGTTGGGATCGGCAGCACCGCGCCCATATCCCGCCGCAGCGCGATCTGCAAACTTCGGGTCGTCCGAGTTGACATCGCTGTTTTCCACCAATTCACGGTACGCCAAGAACGCGCGCTTGACATCGACTTGGTACACGACTTCGATGTCCGCTTCGACATTGCTGCCGTCGCTCGTTTTGATTTTGACTTGTTCGCCTTCCGGATGTTCTGACGTCTTGATGGCTCGCGTCAGGAACAAATTGCGCGGCGATTTATCCACGTGGTTGACGGTGCTCAATCCAAAGGGTAGATGAAGGACCATCCCGCCGTTTTCATACGTCGTGATCGTGCCGGTGATGTTGTTGACCACGATGCCAACATCGGTGTTTTTCACCGTCGTTGCGCAACTGCCCAGTGCCATCAAAAGCAAGAGTGCGCCCAAACCGATGCCGACCGCGTAACTGATGCTGCGCGCGCCGTATTTTGCGAGAAATGATTCGCCTGCCATTTTTGGCCTCCCGTTCATTTGCCGATATTGAATTTGTAGTATTGTGCCGTCAGCCCGACCACACCCCAAACTGCCAGCGCCGCCAGCGCCCACAATTTACTTGCGAGCGTCGTTTTTTGATCGGATTCCCAGCGAAAAAGCTTAACACTAATCAGGCAACATGATAGTCCGATTACGGCCAGTGCGCCGAGGTCAAATTGAGAGACTGTGGAACTCAATGCCGCGCCTGATTTGATCGAGCCGTCGGCCCGATACGCCGTTTTAATAATGCACTCTGTCATGACGCGCACTGCGTAATGGCTCGGTAAAAACGCAGCGACTTGCTTGCCCCATGCGGGCAGCGTTTCGATTTTGACTCCGACGCCGCCCAGAATAATCATCGGTAAAAATATGCACTGCCCCATCCCTTGCACCGCGCCCGAACTGCTCGCCAGCATCGCGATGACCAGTCCGAGACTTAAGAACGCAAACGCCGAAATCGTGTACGCCGCGAGCAATTCGACGGGATGTGTTGGGAGCGGCATCCCGAACGCCATCGCGACGCCGAGCAATAATAACGCGGAACTGAAGATCATCGCGAATCGCGCCAGCATCAAACTCGCGACGAACCAACCCGTCGCCATCGGAGCCAGTCGGTAGCGCCGCCAGACTCCGCGTTCACGTTCGGTGACCAACGAAACCGGCAATCCGAAACACGCGCCGCCCAACGTACTGACCGTGAGCAGTTGCCCGAACTCGCTCATTAAAGGAGGCTTCGATCCGTACAGGCCTTTGAACGCGATCAAGAAAAAAAGCGGCACGAAGTAGCCCATGATGAACGCCTGAATGTACCGGAAGTTCAGACGGAACGTGATCAGTAAGTGTTGAAGAAAACCAGTCATAGTTTGTGCCCGTAGGGAACCTGCCGTTTAGTCGCGCAGTTTCCGTCCTGTCAATTCGATGAACACGTCTTCAAGCGACGGCTTTTGAATGTGTAAATCGAGCAATTCGTTGTGTTCGCGTTCGAGGAATTTTACAAGGTCGATGATCGTCTCACTGGCTTTCGTGGTGCTGAGCGTGACGGTGTCTTTGGCGATGTCAACCGCTGTCACAGCGGCAAGATTTTTGAGCGCGTTTGTGTCCGTTGGTTTCGAGGACGAAAACACGATCCGTGGCGGCGCTTTCGCTCGGGCGACCAATTCTCGCGGAGTGCCTTCAGCGATGACCACGCCTTTATCGATAATAGCGATACGGTCGCACAACAGTTCGGCTTCTTCGATGTAATGTGTCGAGAGCAAAACCGTCCGCCCCTCTTCTTTCATCTGGCGGATGACGGTGTGCAGTTCGCGCCGGGATTGGGGGTCGAGTCCGGCGGTGGGTTCATCGAGCAGTAAAAACTCCGGATCATTGACCAATGCGAGCGCCAGCGCCAAGCGCTGTTTTTGTCCGCCCGAGAGCGTTTCGTAACGCGCGTTGGCTTTTTCAGTGAGCGAAAATTTAGCGAGCAGCGGTTCCAGCGGAACGCTCTTGCGGTAGAAACTTCCGAACAAACGCAGCGCTTCGAGACAGGTAATTTTGTCTTGAAGGTTCGTGTATTGCAGCGCCGCTCCGATGCGCTCTTTGATTTCGCGCGGCTGTTGCAACGCGTCAAATCCGCAGACTTGGATCGTTCCGCCGTCAGGTTGGCGCAGTCCGATGACGCATTCGAGAGAGGACGTTTTGCCCGCTCCGTTCGGACCAAGCAGTCCGAAGATTTCACCGTCGGCGACGTCGAAGCTCACGCCGCGCACCGCTTGAACCGAGCCGTAGTTTTTAATCAGATTGCGGACGACGACTTTGCCGGGCATAGGGTTCATTTTCAATCGAGGTTGATCGCTTTGTTTCGACACTCATTTTTTATCATAAAAGAGCGGGTCGGAAAATGACATTTCAAACGGTTCGCTATACTGTCATCGTCCTGTCATGTAGGCAAGTCGCATTATAAGGTCGTAAACTTCGGAGCCATTGAGCATGAGTACAATTCCGTTGATCCCGGCAAACCGAGACGCATTTGTGACACGCATATCAGCGATCACGACGGATTCAAAACGCAAATGGGGCCGCCTCGAACCGGCGGGGATGCTGGCGCATTTGACGTACGCACTTGAAGCGTCCATGGAAGAAGTTCCCGTCAAGGACGTGAGCACGTTCTTCACGCGAAACATCATCAAGCGACTGGCGTTTCAAACTTCCTTTCCGTTGCCAAAAGGTAAAATCAAAGCACCGGACGAATTCACTCCTCCCGCGAAGGGGACGTTCGACGACGAGCGTCGGCGGCTGATTGTCACGCTGGATCGATTTATTGAAACGTCCGAGCGCGATTTGAATCGTAAAACGTTACATGCGTTTTTTGGAAAGTTGACGATGAAATTTTGGCAGCAAGTTCATGGTAAGCATACCGATCATCATCTGGAACAATTCGGCGTGTGAGCTCGCGCGAGTTCTTCTCGCGTATTCACATGCGCCAATTCCGGCCAATTCGCCGGGAGCGGCAGCAGTGCGTTCGGGACCGATTGAATCACCTGCGATGGCGACAATTCTCCGGCGTCAATCCGGCGTTCGATTGCATGTAATAAGGAAGAATGATACAGCGCAAAGAGCGGCTCGATTCGCTCGCCTTTGAACGCGATGGCTTGAATGTCAGGAGCCCGGGCGCTCGCGAGCGTTTCAACCCACGCTGCATTCATCGCTACGAAATCGCAACTGCACAGCAGCAGCCATCCCGGCGCGTCGAGATCGCTCAACGCCGTCAATAATCCGCCTATCGGACCCAGGCCGGGACGAACATCTGAGAGGGTGCGAAGACCAAGATCGTCGTATTTCCCAGGGCAATCCGCGACGACCGAAACGCGCGATGCAACCGGTGCCAGCACGCGTGCGATGCGTTTCAGGAGCGGCTCGCCATTCACGTCGGCACGCGCCTTGTCCGAGCCGAATCGCGAACTTTTTCCGCCGGCGAGGATGTAGATGGGGAGCATCAATTTAGTCTCTCGCAAAGACACAAAGGCGCAAAGAACGGCGAAGAAAAGAGAGGAGGGAGATTGAATTCATCGGCCTTCCTTCCTCCTTTTCCTTGCCGTTCTTTGCGCCTATGCGGACCTCTGCGTCTTTGCGTGAAAGACGTTGCCTTTAATGCCGCATGTCCAGTGTGAACGGAAACTCCGGTGTCTTTTCGCACAGCGGAATGGCCATCGGTCCCGGCGTGTGGCCGTGCGGGAAATAACGCGCGACGCGGCGGCTTTCAGCTTCATAGGCGTTGACCGGCACCGTCTCGAAACTGCGCCCGCCCGGATGCGAAACGTGGTACGTGCAACCGCCAATCGAACGTCCGTTCCAGGTGTCGAGCAGATCGATAACGAGCGGTGCGTGGACCGGAATTGTGGGATGCAAACACGACGGCGGCTGCCACGCTCGGTAGCGAATTCCGGCAACGTATTCGCCGTTCGTACCTGTTGGATGCAGCGGAATACGGCGGCCGTTGCAGACAGCAATGTGACGGCTGTCGGTCATGCCTTCGACTTTGACTTGCAGGCGTTCGACCGACGAATCGACTAGGCGCACCGTTCCGCCCGGGCCGGGTTCTTCGCCCAACACGTGCCACGGTTCGAGCGCTTGGCGCAATTCGAAATGCACACCTTTCTGTGTGAATTCGCCGTAGAACGGGAAGCGGAAATCGAGATGCGGCGCGAACCATTCCGGCTTCATGTTGATTCCAGCTTCCTGCAATTCTTCGCATACATCCGTGAAATCCTGCTCACAGAAATGCGGCAGCATGAATCGGTCGTGCAGTTCTGTACCCCAGCGGACGAGGTGGTGCTTGTACGGACGCTCCCAGAATTTCGCGATCAAGGCGCGCATCAACAGCTGCTGCGCGAGGCTCATGCGCGAGTGCGGCGGCATTTCAAACGAGCGCAACTCAAGTAGACCTAAGCGTCCTGTGCTGCTGTCGGGCGAGTACAATTTATCGATGCAGAATTCGGTGCGGTGCGTGTTGCCTGACGCATCGATCAAGAGATTTCGCAGCACACGATCCACGAGCCACGGCGGCGTGTTGCCGAAGTCCGGGATTTGTTTAAACGCGAGTTCGAGTTCAAACAGGCTGTCATTGCGCGCTTCGTCGATGCGCGGATGTTGGCTCGTCGGGCCGATGAACATGCCTGAGAATAAATAGGACAGTGACGGGTGATTTTGCCAGAATGAAATCAAGCTGCGCAACACGTCCGGCCTGCGCAACAGCGGACTTGCGCCCGGCGTTTCAGCACCGACCACAATATGATTTCCGCCGCCCGTTCCGGTGTGACGGCCATCGACGAGGAATTTTTCCGTCGTCAGCCGCGACTGCCGCGCCTCCTCATAAAGGATCGTCGTGTTCGCGACGAGTTCCTTCCAATTCTTCGCCGGGTGGATGTTGACTTCGATGACGCCAGGATCAGGCGTGACTTTCATCACTTCCAAACGCGGGTCGTGCGGCGGCGTGTAGCCTTCGACGAGCAACGGCATTTTCAATTCGCGCGCGGTGTCTTCAATGGCGGTGACGAGACTTAAATAATCTTCGAGACAATACTGCGGCGGCAGGAAGACGTACATCTGCCCGCCGCGTGGCTCGACGCATAACGCGGTGCGCACAACGTCGTACCGCAGCCGCTTTAATTCTTCGGCGCTGACCGGTTCGCCACTCGCATTGTAAGCGACGGGAACAGCCGCACTCGTTCCGGGTTTGCCTGGCTTGCCATCGCCGCGTTTTGGCCAGCGCATAGTCCGTTCGAACATCTCCTGCGTCGGCCAACCGCGCGAGCGCAACTCGTCTGGAGCCGCGCCGCGTCGGAACGGTGCGGGGACTTCGTTGCGTTGGAATTCCACGCGCGGAGGAAGCGCTTCGTAGCGGCTGAACGGATCGAGTTCCGTGTGCATTTCGCGATCTTCTTCACGCACCCACGGCAACGATTCGAGCGGCAGACGGAAGCCCATCGGCGAATCGCCGGGATGCAGGAACATGTGTTCGCGCCGCAAAAACCACGGGCCGCTGACCCATTTCACGACGCCATCCATCCAGCGGCGTTGCAAGGGCAGCGCGTAGCCGATGATTTTGTCGAGGCCTTGATCGAAGATTTTCGCCATGCGTTTGCGCGCTTCGGGATCGCCGAGTTTGCAATCCATCGGATCGACATTGACCGGGAAACGCCGCTCTTGCAGCAAGTAGTGCCACACATCTTCGTAGCCCGGAATCGCGTGAGCCGGTTCTACTTTCAAGCGCTTCGCGAGCGCTTTGATGAACGTGTCCGCGTGATCTTTTGTGTAGCCATAATTCTTTGATTCGTCCGCGACGAGCGACGGATCGGTCCAAATCGGTTCGCCGTCTTTGCGCCAATAACATCCCAACGCCCAGCGAGGTAACTGTTCTCCGGGATACCATTTCCCCTGTCCATAATGGAGGAAGCCGCCCGGCGCAAACTTCTCGCGCAGACGTTTGAGCAGCACGCCAGCGAGTGTACGCTTGCGCGGGCCGACGGCGGTCGTGTTCCATTCCGGATCGTCGGGATGGTCAATGCCGACAAACGTCGGCTCTCCGCCCATCGTCAATTTCACGTCATCGCAGTCGAACAATTCATCGACCGTGTGTCCCAGTGCTTCGATCTCGGTCCATTGTTCTTCGGTGTACGGCTTGGTCACACGAATGTCTTCGTGAATGCGCGTCACGGACATGCTGTGTTTGAATTCTTCGCCGAGCTTGTCGTCCTTTTTGTCCGGATCAATGTCAAACGCGAGCGATCCTGTCACTGGAGCGGCGGACGACGGATCGGCTGTTGCGGCCAGCGGAATGTATCCCGATCCGGCGAGCAATCCGCACGTGGCGTCCAACCCGACCCAACCTGCGCCGGGGAGATAGACTTCGGCCCACGCATGCAAATCGCAGCAATCTACGGCAGTTCCCGACGGGCCATCCAACGCTTTCACGTCGGCGACCAATTGGATCGAATAGCCCGAAACGAATCGCGCAGCGAGGCCGACATGGCGAAACGCTTGGACCAGTAGCCATGCAAAATCCCGACACGAGCCGCTCTTTTTCGTCAGCGTTTCTTCCGGCGTCTGCATGCCGGGTTCAAGGCGAATTGTGTATTTGAGTTCGCTATTGACCAATTGATTCAACGCGACGACGAAATCGATTGAGCGCACCGGTTCCATCGAAATCTTGGCAAAGAATTCTTTCATCTTTGGCTCGACGGGAACGGTTTCAAAATACGGAGAGAGTTCTTTCGCCAGTGCTTTTTCATAGACGAACGGACACTTCTCAGCGTACTCTTCGACGAAGAAATCGAACGGATTGATGTTGATCATCTCGGCCACGATGTCGATTTCGATCGTCAGCGACTTGGCTTTTTCGGGGAAGACCAATCGCGCGAGATAATTGCTGAACGGGTCTTGTTGCCAGTTGAGAAAATGCGTCTCCGGTGTGATCTTGATCGAACGGCTCAAAATCGGAGTGCGGCAATGCGGGGCTGGCCACAACCGAACAACGTGTGGTGATAAAGTAACAAGCCGGTCAAAATGGTACTCGGTCTTGTGGTTGAGTGCTACGCGAATGGACATCGATTCTCCACTTACTGTGTGTGTTCAGACGAGCCATGAATTCCACGTCTGATCAATGTGGCTATTATAAGAGCAAGTTTTGTTCCGCGCGAAGATAATGTTCGAATGAAGCTGCGAATCGCTTTGACCGTTGGAACGGATTCGAAAATAATACGCTGCCATCTCTTTCGCGGTTTAATCTAGTCTATCATCGTCCAAGGGAAGAGCACTCTTTATAATGGATTCATCGACTCATGATTTCCAAACGCATTTTATTCTAACATTAGCCGTCACTGTTCCGCTGTGACAAGTTGTAGAGCGGCCCGTTTAACATCGGAGTCAGTCGACAATGAAACGCACATGTCATGTTGCTTTTTCCCTGCTGGTTGGCGGGCTCATCATGTTAGCCACCCGCGCGGAGGACCGCCCGGCGCTCACGTTGTCGTGGGAGAAGAATTGGCTGGTGATTTCCGGGCCGAAAATTCCCGGCGGCGATATTCGGATTCATTATCTCGAAGCCTACTGCCGCGCCGGTTCGACCGAGGCCGATTGGGTTAAGCAAACGGTCATCAAACACACGGCCGATCTCGTTTCGGCCAGTGAAGACAAGACGACGATCCGCCTGCGCGACACGCTTTCCGACGGTCTCACGGTTGAGCACACGATCACGGCGAAAGAAGACGAAATTGATTTTAAACTTGTCGCGCACAATCCCGGCGCGACGCGTTCGGAAGCGCATTGGTCGCAGCCGTGCATTCGTCTCGCGGAGTTCACCGGGTTTGATCCGAAAGGCAAAGACCTCGACGATTATCTCCCGAAATGTTTTATATTTTTGGACGGTCAACTGTCGCGCATGCCGACGTGCGAATGGGCTAAAACTGCGCGTTACGTCCCAGGGCAGGTGTGGTGCCCGCGAGCGGTCCCGCGCACCGATGTGAACCCGCGCCCGCTGAGTCCGCTCGTTCCCAGTAACGGATTGATCGGTGTTTTCAGCGCGGATGAAAAGATGATTTTCGCGACGGCGTGGGAGCCGTATCAGGAGTTATTTCAGGGCGTTGCGCGATGTATTCATTCCGATTTCAGGCTCGGAGGATTGCAACCCAATGAGACGAAAAATATCCATGGAAAAATATACATCATCCCTGCCGACGTCCCGGCGTTACTCGCGCGCTACGCAAAAGATTTTCCGGAGCAAGTCCAAACAACTGGACGTTAAAATGAGCGGCGGCAATCCTGCCACCGTGTAACAGGTTTCGTGCTCCGTCTTCGAACTCAAGAAAGTAAACGACCATGAATCGACGTCATTTCGTATCCAGTTCAATCGCTGCCATGATTGCATCTTCACTTCGTGCCGATGACGACAAAACAGCTCCGCGCATTTTGCTGAAATCGTCGTGGCAGACCGTGAACATTGGTGACATTGGTCATACGCCTGGCGTGATCCGGTTGTTGCACGAACACCTGCCCAATGCGATTGTGACTCTGTGGCCGAACAACATCGGCAACTGTGTTGAAGAGATGTTGCGTAAGAATTTTCCGAAGCTTCGTTTTGCGTTGACGCCGGACGAACAGAAAAAAGCATTCGCAGACAACGACTTTTTGTTGCACGGTTCCGGGCCGAGTTTGGTCGCTCAGAAATATGTTTTGAAATGGAAGAAAGAGACCGGCAAGCCATACGGTATTTACGCGATCACGTTGGGGGCATTGGATGCTGAATCGAAAGATATTTTTGATAACGCGCGCTTCGTATTTTTCCGCGACAGCCTCTCATTAAAATATGCGAAAGACCATGGAGTCACATGTCCGGTCATGGAGTTTGCGCCTGACGGTGCTTTTGGTGTGAACGTGCGCAACGACGATGCGGCGATCGCGTTTCTCAAGGCGAGCAATCTCGAAGAAGGTAAGTTTCTCTGCGTCATTCCGCGTCTGCGTTTCACTCCATATTGGAAGATTCATCACAAAGCGATGACGGCGACCGATGACACCAAACATGCTCGCAACGAGAAAATGAAAGAGCATGATCACGCGCCGTTGCGCGAGGCGATTTCTGCGGTGACACGGCAGACGGAGATGAAGGTGTTGATCTGTCCGGAAGATCAAAGCCAGATGGAAATTGGCAAAGCGATGCTCTTCGATCCGCTTCCGGATGATGTGAAGAAGAAGGTCGTCTGGCGCGAAAAATATTGGCTGACGGATGAGGCAGTGAGCACGTATGTTCGCTCGGCGGGACTGTTCGGTTTGGAGATGCACAGCCCGATCATGTGTATCGGCAATGGCATCCCGGCGATTGTGTGTCGCTTTGCCGAGCAGACGACGAAGGGCCTGATGTGGCGCGACATCGGCCTGGGCGATTGGCTTTTTGATATGGATGTGCCAGAAGATGTCACGAAGATCACGCAGACGGTTTTGTCGCTCGCGCAAGATCCGGCTGGCGCAAAGGCGAAGGCTGCGAAGGCGCGTGAATTCGTCCAACAACGCCAGCGGGAGACGATGGCGGTTTTGGCGAAGAATGTGGCGAAATAACGTTTCGGGTTTCTAGTTTCGGGTTGAACGCGAAACTCGGAACCCGAAATTTTTTTATTCCAATCCCATCGCCAGCGCCTCGCGGAGTGTTCGTGCGCGGAGGATTTTTAAAGCGCTTTGCGGTGGGCCTTCCAACCGACCGCGCGCTGGAATTAAAAGCGTTTTGAAGCCGAGGCGTTTGGATTCAGCGACGCGGGCTTCGAGTCTTGGGACAGGGCGGAGTTCGCCGCCGAGACCGACTTCGCCGGAGGCGATCAGGCCTTCGCGGACGCGGCGGTTTGTTGCGACGGACGCGAGTGCTAATGCGAGTGGCAAATCGGATGCGGGTTCGTCTACCGTGAATCCGCCGGCTGCGCTGGCGAAGACGTCGAGCGCTCCGAACGAGACACCAGCTTTCATTTCCAACACGGCGAGCAATTGAGCGAGTCGGTTCACGTCAAGGCCGCTGGCTCGGCGGCGCGGAGAGCCGCCACCGGGAACGGGGACGGTCAGGCCTTGGAGTTCAATCAGCAACACGCGTGTGCCTTCGCACATCGCGCCGATGGCGGTCCCGGCGCCTTTGTCGTCGTGGCCTTCGCGGTCCAGAAGAAGCGCGGACGGGTCGGTGACTTCACGCAAACCGCCTTGCGTCATTTCAAAGAATCCGGCTTCGGACGTGCTGCCGAAACGGTTCTTGCTCACGCGCAGGCAGCGCAAATCCAAGCGGCGTTCGCCTTCGAAATTCAGCACGGTGTCCACGACGTGTTCGAGCACACGCGGCCCGGCGATGGTGCCTTCTTTGGTAACGTGGCCGATCAAAAATATCGCGCAGTTCAAGCGTCGAGCGGCTTCGACGAGCGCCATTGCGCATTCGCGGACTTGACTGACTGATCCCGGCGCTGAGGGCAGGCCTGCGTCGCGCAGTGTTTGGACGGAGTCGATCACGGCGACGGTCGGGCGTTCGACTTCGAGCATGTCGAGAATTCCGGAGAGATCGGTCTCGCTCGCGAGTTTTAGATAGGGGCTGTCGAACGTGGCTCCGCGCGTTTTTTTCTTTGAATCGGCGGACATGCGCAACGCTCGCGCGGCGATTTGGCTCGGCGCTTCTTCGCCTGTGATGTAGAGGAAACTCGATTTCGATTCGCTGTTCTGATCTTCCGCGAGCGCTCCGAGCAATTGCAGCAGCAGCGTTGATTTTCCGATGCCGGGTTCGCCGCCGACGAGCACACTTCCGCCTGGCACAATTCCGCCGCCGAGGACGCGATTGAATTCGCCGATTGAAACGGGCAGTCGTTCGATGGTTTCGAGCGCGTGTTCTTTCAGTGGGCGCGGGCGAGTGGTCAACGGGTTGGAATAGGTTCGGGCGCTTGATCCAGCGGCAGAGGCACCGCGCATGGCCGGGCCGGTGCGCACGGCGGGGGCTTCGACGAGCGCGTCCCATTCGTTACAGCCGGGGCATTTGCCTTCCCAGCGTGAGGTTTCGTGGCCGCAGTGTTTGCAGAAGAACGTGACTTTTTCTTTTTTTGACATGCGAATTCGTTTCGGGTTTCGAGTTTCGGGTTTCGGATTGAATGTTCGAGCGCAAAGCTTAATTCAGATCGGATAAAGATGGGTGTTAATTTTTTATGAACGTACCGCTTCCGCTGACGCCTTGTTTAGCGGTATACGAAAACGGCAATCCTGATGAACCGTATGAAAGCGTGTTGCCGAAATTGACTGCGAACGGGATCGAGACGTGAAGGCTTTTGACGGTGGTGTTCGAGACGTTCGAGAACGACATCGCACCTAGTAGATTTGTTTGAGCCAAACGGATTGACAACTGCGCTTTCAGAGGGAGCAGTTTCACTTTTAAGACGGGGGACGTGTAGTTGCCTTTGGAATCGAGAATGAACGTATAGCTGGCTTGGCCGACACGGACCGTTCCTTGCAATCCAGTCGTATCAATGTTCGGAGCGATTGGTAGCGAGCGAGTAGAAAGTGTGAACGTGTCGCGGAAACTCTTACTGAAATTCAAACCGAAATGCGCCGCTGTTGGGGCGAACGATTCTCCGACGAAAACGGTTGCAGTCTTCGAATTCGTCGCGCCTCCGTTGTCGGTCACTGTGATACGCGGCGTGTACAATCCCGGAGTCATATACGTGTGCGTCGCGGTAGAGCCTATCGCGTTGGAACCATCTCCGAAATCGAAGGCGAAGTTCATGATTGTGCCGTCGGGGTCGGAACTGTCGCCCGCGTTGAAGAAGGATGTTAGTGGCGCTCCGCCGGTGGATGGCGAAACAGCCAGCGCGGCGACGGGGGATTTATTTGCGACCGAAATGATCACGGAGGTCGAGGCCGACGCTCCTTTATTATCGATGACTTTCAGCGTGGCTTGATACACGCCTTGCACGTACGTGTGCTGGACGGTCGTTCCGGTCGCGCTGGCTCCATCTCCGAACGACCAAATGTATTGGACGAGCGCGGAGCCTTGAGCCGCGACGGAATTAGTGCCGTCGAAGTTCACATCGAACGGCGGTGGTCCGACGGTTGCAGTCGATTGAATGGCTGGCGTTGGAGGTAGGACTTGAGTCAGCGTGTGTGAACTGGCGAGTGCGAAGGGCATGGACGAGATCAGTGTACTGGCTCGAATCGCAAAGAGATAATTCCCGGGCGGAGCACTGGCGACGAGCACTTGTTCGATCGTATCGATGGTATTGATGCCGGGAGCTGCGGCTTGGGCGGGGGCGTTTGGATTCAAGACGAAAGGATAGGACACGGATTGGTCGTCCGCTTTGATCAAGCGCACGTCGAGGTCGTTGACGAGTGATTTTGTGGCGAGCGCGTCGCCGGGATCGTCGCTCCAGCACAGCGTGGCTTTGATGGGGATTGAACCATCGCTGCTGATGAGGAAAAAGCGTTCGGGCGTGGAAGCTGAAATGGATGATGTTGCAATCCGCAGGCCTAGCCCTGAGTCTGCGTTCAGCAGGGCGATTGCAGCGGCTGCATCGAGGATACCGAAGCCGTGGAGATAATCGGGGCCGGGCGTGCCGAGGTCCGTCGCGGTTTGCGCATAGACCGCTCGGATGACGTGCGGTGGACAAGACGCGGACGCGCCGAGAATTTGTTTGTAGCGTTGCATGAACAGGGCGGTCGATCCGGTCACGGCTGCGGCTGCCATCGAGGTGCCGGAGAGCGCGACGTATGTGTTGCCGGTCACGGGCGTGTTGTCGCAGGAGAGCAGCGCGTCGCCGTCAGCGACGATCTCCGGGCGCAAACGGCCATCGCTCGTCGGGCCGCTGGATGAAAAGGAGAGTACGCGTTTGGACGTGACCGGTGATCCTGCTGCGGTTGAATCACTGACGGCTCCGACGACCAGCACGTTCTTCGAAGTTCCGGATTGGTCGATGGTGTTGTAGTAGTCACCATCGGTGGCGAGGAGGCCGTTGTGCGGATGGCCGACGCCAGTGCCATCGCGCGCATTGCCGGCGGATTTGATCAGGATCAGATTTTGGCTCCTGGCGAGACCGTCCCAATTACGCGCGAACGATGCGTACAATCCGAACGTGGCTTGATTGTTGGTGAAGGTTCCTGAGCCGTTGTCCCAGCCTGTTAGAAAACCGTACGAATGATTCGAAATAGCGGCTCCGAACGATTGCAGCGCTTGAATGGGTTCAGAGGATTCGTCGCCGCTGAGGTCGTATGAGACGATGGTACATCCGGGCGCAAAACCGCGTGTGCCTGCGCCGGGAATTGTGACGCCGCTTCCGCCGATGGTCCCGGCCACATGGGTTGCGTGTTGGACGGGTTGACTGGCTGCGACGTCCGGGCCGAACTGTATGCGCGTTCCGAAATCCGGATGCGCGAACACGCGTCCTTCGTCGCGGACCATGATGGTGATGCCTGATCCGGTCAAATTGAACGGTGAGGAAAACAGCGGCGTGACGTTTGAATTGGCTTCAGCGTTGGCGTTGTGAGGAATGTAGGTGCGGCGAATGGATTCGATCATGTACACGTCGTCGAGAGCGGCCAGTCTCAGGGCGAACGAACGCGCGTGAGCGCTTTCAACGGAGAACCAATTTGCGCCGGATTTTTGAACGCGTCCGCCCAACGCCACAGCTTGATGAGTCACTCGGCGCAGATCGCCGTTGGGATGAAGTTCGACGCGCAACACGGCGCGTGGGTCGCCGTTGGGAAAACTGGCTTCGATGATTTTGTCGTCAGGATTCAGGCGAGCCCAGCCGAGAATTTTGGGCGTACTCTCGTCTGCAGCTTCGAGTAAATGAGTCGCTGACGCGCGGACGTATACGCACATGTCAGAACTGAGACTCAGCGTTTCGATTTGATAATTTTCGCGGAGATTAGTCTTATCCGCATCGCTCAACGGTCCTCCGAATTGGGCGAGCCACGTGTGCCGGGCTGGATCGAGACGGTCCGTCTCGGCGATTGTTTTCGACGGAGTGATCGTGCGTTGTCGCAATGAAATGGGGTGGGGGAGTTGAGGCCAGAAATCTACATCGCGCCGCGTTGTGATAGGAGTAATTTGAGACGAATTTTCTGCGGTAACAGGTGTCTTGGGTTCAACGCTTAAAGGAGTAATTTTTGGTTTTGACGAATTAGGCGGGAGCGAACGCGACACGTTCGTGGGCTCGCTTGATTCATATCGCGACCGTTGGCTGGCGCGGAACGCCATCCAGATCACGCCAAGAGCGACCAACAGTGAAGCGGCAATGAGGCCCGCTTTGTGATTTAGCGACATACGTTAGCGATACGACCCCAAACGATGCACTGCAACAACAACCTAATACGATAACCGTTTTTTTACGGCGAATCAATTGTTAAAAACGTCGGGACAAAAGTGGTCTTAAGTTTCAATTGGTTCATCAAGAGCCGCGCACGCGAGTAAGCGGCAAATCACGAGCGATTCATTCACCCCTGGCCGCTTACTGGCGTGCGCGGCTCTTGCTTTGACTCTCGTGCTACTTGAATGCGTCTGTTAAGTACTTTCCGCCGAGCGGGAAATTCCTTATGATAAAATCATGGATGCAACGTGCCCTCATTGTTCCAGCAGCGTACGCTTGAGTATTGCCGTGATGACGTCGAAAGAGCGGTTGCAATCGGTTCAATGCCAGGATTGCGGATCGCTTTTCGATGCTCGAGCGCAAATCGCGATGGATTTGAACATTCCGTCGGCTACTGCTGCGACCGCTGCCGCGTCGGCAGTTCTGTCCAATGCTTCCACGTCTGCGCGTCACACGCAAGCTCCTAAAAAACCCGGCACACATTCCAACACGACATCGGCGCGAAAACCGGCGGCTACTCCCTCCGCTAAGATGACGCCTGTGGGGCCGGGGATTTCAAAGAAAATGCCCGCATTTATCGGGCAGTATCAGGTTATTGAGGAGATTAATCGTGGCGGGATGGGGATTGTTTACAAAGCGATCGATCCAGAATTGAAACGCAGAGTTGCGATTAAAGTGCTGCTTGCCGGAGAGGGTGCGACGGAGACGGACGTGCTGCGTTTTCGGCGAGAGGCTCAGGCGACTGCGCGATTGCAGCATCCGAACATTGTGCCGATTTATGCGGTCGGCGAGTTCGATGGCAAGCCATATTTCGTGATGGATTTTATCGAAGGGCGGACGGCGAAGCAGTTGAAAGATCGCGGTGAAATGACGCCGCGCTTGGCGTTGAAGATTGTAGAAGGCGTCGCGGACGCGTTGCATCACGCGCATATGAATGGGGTGTACCATCGCGACGTGAAGCCTGCAAATATCATTGTCGGCGACGATGAGCGTGCGCAATTGATGGATTTCGGTTTGGCGCGGCGTGAAGATGAGGATCTTGAAATCACGCAGTCCGGGACGACGATGGGCACGCCGGCGTATATGTCGCCCGAGCAGGCGGAAGGGCATTTGGACCAGATCGACGCGCAGAGCGATGTGTATTCGGCGGGCGCGTGTTTGTATGAATTGCTGACCGGTCGTGCGCCGTTCGACGGGCAGACGACGATGGCTGTGTTGCGCAAGATCATTGATGAACTTCCCGTTCCGCCGCGCGAGATTAATCCGTCGATCAATCAGGACATCGAAACGATTTGTTTGAAGTGCCTCGAAAAAAATAAGAGCGCTCGGTTTGCGAACGCGCTGGAATTGGCCAATGACATTCGGCGTTTCAACGCGGGCGAGGCGATTTCGTCGAAGCCGCTGAGTGTGATTGGAACTGCGTGGCGGCAGTTGAAGCGGCACAAGGAATTCGCGGTCGCTGCGCTGGTGATGATTTTGTCTGGATTCGGCGCTTTGGGATATTCGGTGTTTGCAGCTCGGTCGGCAGCTCAAACACAGCGCGCGGAGCGGGCGAAGAAATTCGCGGTGGCGTTGGACGAAGGCAGTTCGTTATTGGAACGCGCGAGGACTGTGATCGGAACATTCAACACGGTGACGCCGGGGGAATTTGAAAGCACGTCGGGCCGCGCTCGCGTGTTGCTGGGACAAGCTGAAGACGCTTTTCACAAAGCGGAAGCGCTGGTTCCGGAAAATGTGGACGCGAAAGCCGCGCTCGAAAAATTGCACCGGGCGGAGATTGATGCGGATATACGGCGGTTTGTTTTCAAAGCGAAAATGTTTCTTCATCCGCTCGCCGTGCGTACGGGCGATCCGCCGCCGGCACCAAATTATGGAGCAGCAGAATTCGCCGCACAAGAAGCAGTGGATCGCGATCCGAAAAACGCGGATGCTCGCGAGTTGTTACGTGAAGCGCAGGGAATTCGCACCGTCTTTTTGGATGTAACGGCGAACAAAGGGCCGGGATTGAAAGCGGCTCCCGTTGGGACGTGCGAGGTATTTGCGCGGAAGATTCAGGACGCTCAAGAGCGTCCAATTGCGGGGAACGGGACTGACTTGGGCGAGCGGTTGGGAACGACTCCGTTGAAGAGTGCGGAGCTGGCACCAGGATTTTATATTATTTCGTTCGTCGTAAAAGACGCGCAGCCGCAGCAGGCACCGCTGCGTGTGACGCGAGAGGCTCGCGATTCGGAGTTGGCTCTGACGGTGTCGGTGGATGCGCGCGGGCAAAATATGGCGTTGATTTCGGCGGGCGAATTTCACAGCGCGTCGGGAAAAAAAGGGCAGGTCCCGGTGTTCGCGATAGATCGGTATGAATATCCGAACAAGCCAGGAGTTGAACCGATGACGGGCCTTTCATTGATAGAGGCGCGCGAGCGGTGTGCGAAAGAGGGAAAGACACTGTGCTCGTACGCGCAATGGCAACGCGCGTGTGCGGGTGACTCGGGTCGGCGGTTTCCGTATGGCAACGAGTACGTGAGCGGGACGTGTGCGGCGGGATTTGATTTAAATGCTCAAACGCATCCTCTACCAAGCGGACATTATCCGCGCTGCCGGACGCCTGAGGGCGTGTTTGACATGGCTGGAAACGCAGCGGAGTGGGCGGACGGAAATGGGGATAATGTGCTTGGCGGGGACTGGACTGCGCCGCTGAACACGCCGGAGTTGTCGAGCAGTTGCCGGACCGAATCGGCGGCGGATGATGTGGGGAAGGGGAAGGAGCGGCGCGGATTTCGGTGCTGCAAGGCGGTGAAGTGAGGAGTGGATTTTTGGCAATGAGGCAAGGGATCACAGAGGCGTTGAGACTATGAGCGTGACCAGCGACGTTGTCATCACAGGAATGGGCGCTGTGTCCCCGCATGGGCGGGGCGTGAAGGCGTTGTGGAATGGGCTGGTTGAGGGGCGCTCGGCGTTTTCGCCGATCACTCAATTCGATGCGTCGATGTTTCGCAATCCACTGGCCGGGAATGTGGCAGGGTACGAGGTCGAGCCAAATGGGCAGACGCGCGCGTTACGGATGCTGCTCGACGCGTCGCGTGAGGCGTTGCGCGTGGCGTTTGCGCTGGATGAAAATGCGGGCGACGGGTGCATAGCGGTGAAGTTCAGTGGTGACGAGGCGATTACGCACGGGGCCATTGTGACCGGGACGAATTTTGGCGGGATGAGTGCGGCGGAGACGGCGCTTGTTGACGGCGCTCACGATGTTTCTAAGGCATCGTTGGAAAAATATTTGTGCGGCCATGCTGGCGACGAATTGGCGCGGCGGTATGGCATTCGTGGGCCGCGCATGAATCTGTCGTTGTCGTGTGCGTCGGGGACGGCGGCGATTGGGATGGCGTTTGATCTGGTGCGACGCGGGCGGGCGGAGTTCGTACTGGTGTGCGGCTATGACGAATTGTCGTTGTATGCTTATGCCGGGTTGTCGGCGTTGCGCGCGGTGACGCCGGAGACGATTCGACCGTTTGATAAGCGGCGCAAAGGGACGCTGTTTTCGGAGGGCGCGGGCGCGATGGTCGTCGAGAGCGCTGAACACGCCGCGCGTCGAAAGGCTCCGCGCATCTTCGCGAAAATCCTGGGGCGAGCGGTGAATAATGATGCGTTTCACATGACTGCGCCCGAGACGGAAGCGCTTGGCATTAAGGCGCTGATGCGTGAGGCGCTGGCTGATGCGCGTGTCGAAGCGGACCGCATCGACCATATCAATCTGCATGCGACGGGGACACCGTACAATGACGCGATTGAGACGAAAGCCGTGCACGCGGTTTTCGGTGCGCGTGGGCGGACGATTCCGGTGTGCAGCGTGAAAAGTTCGATTGGACATACGATGGGAGCGGCGGGTGTGTTGGAATCGATTGCAGCTGTGCAGACGATGAACGAAGGACTCGTCCCGCCTGTGCTGGGATTGGACGTGGCGGAGAAAGATCCGGAATGCGATCTCACCACGCCGACGGGATCGGCGCTGGCTGGACGCTTCGAGACGATTCTTAAAACGTCGTATGGTTTTGGCGGGACGAATGCGGCGGTGGTGCTGGGACGCGTGTGAGGAACGGGTGTTTATTTTTCTCTAAACAGCGGGCTTTGCACGAGCTCTTCGATCAGTGTTCGAATGCCGTAGCCATCGGCTTTACTTCTGTCCAAAATCGCTTGGACGGCGGGGCGGTCGGCGAATTGGACGGGGGCTCCGGTTGCGTAGACTGTGAGTTGCTGGACGAGGTTTTGGGCGAGTTGCGCTTCGTTCTTGAGTAACAATGCTTTCAACTCGCGTACGTCTTTGAAGGGACGGCCATCGGGGAGTTCGCCGGACGCGTCGACGTTCTGGCCGTAGCCGTAGGCGTTTGAGATGCCGTTGTGGCCGAAGCCTTTGACGATGTCTTTGACGCCAAGCGCGCGGTATTTGTCGCGCCAAGCGCCCATCGTGTCGAAGTTCTCCAACGCGAATCCAGCCGGGTCAATTTTCTTGTGGCATGCGGCACAGGTGGGTTGGTTGCGGTGTTTGTCGAGTTGCTCGCGGATCGTCGTGGCTCCGCGCGTATCGGGTTCGACAGCGGGAACGCTGGGGGGCGGGGGAGGCGGCTTTTGCCCCAGGACGCGCTCCATGATCCATGCGCCGCGAATGACCGGTGAGGTTGTCGTGCCGTTGGCGGTGACTTTGAGGACACTGGCTTGAGTCATCAATCCGCCGCGTACGCAATCGGACGGAAGTGCCACGCGGCGGAGTGCGATGCCTTTGATTCCGGGAATGCCGTAATGCACCGCGAGCCTTTCGTTTAGCATGGCGAAATCCGATGCGACGAGATTCTTCGCGCCGAGATTGTGCTTCACGAGCTCTGCGAAAAAGAGTTGCGTTTCGTCGGTGAGCGATTCGACGAGCAGGTCGTCGAGTTGGTAATCCGGGTACAGTGTTGCGTCCGGCGCGGTTGCGGCGATCTTGCGGAGTTCGAGCCAGTAGTCGAGAAAATCGTTGACGAAGCGGCGTGATTTTGGATCGTTCATGAGCCTGTTTGTTTGATTGCGCAGAATGCTTTCGTCGCGTAATTTTCCGTCGAGTGCGAGTTTTCGGAGCGTGTCGTCGGGTTGGGAGTTCCAGAGAAAATACGAGAGCCGTTCGGCGAGCGCGAGGTCGTCGAGTCGTCCGGGCTTTTCACCGAGGTACAGGAATTCCGGCGAGCAGAGTACCGCTGTGTAACCGGCGAGCATGGAATCAGTGAACGAATGATTCGACTTTAGCGCCTGGGTAATGACGTTCAAGAAACGGGCTGAATCGACCGATAAGACGGGGCGGCGGTAGACTCGGGCCATGAATTGGGTGAGCAGTTTCGGCGCGTCTTTTTCGGGGCTGGGCGATTCTACGTCAACGTGCGTGGCACTCACGGATTTCTTAGTCATCGGCAAGTCGCCGAAGAGGAGTTTGTGACCAGGCGGGGGCCATGCATCGACGAGGGGGCCTTCGACTTCCATCCACTTGAATGCGACGCCGGGCATGCCGTCTTTTTCGGCGAGCGGATTTTTGTGATCGGGCGGGCGAGAGCGGAAGAAGCGTGCGGCGTCGGGGCGGATCGTTTCGCCGGTAAATAGCCAGACAGTCAACTCGCTGACCGTCGGTTCGGGCGTGACGTCGAAGCCTCCGAGTTTCCGCAATAATCGCGGCGCGATGTCAGACGAAATTGTGACCGGTTCGTCGCGTCGGCCTTTTGAAATTTTGCCGTAATTTGGAATCCATGGTTTAGCTGGATCGGCCCCGCCGACCCAGATTGAGTATGCGGAAAAACGTAGTTTATAATAGCCGGAGAGCGGTGCTTTGAAGCGGTTGAATTGAATCTCTGTTGGCTCGTAGGTGCTGACCACAATGCCGACGGCTTCCTGCTCGCGGGTCTTCGGATCGGCCGCGCCGACGGTCGCGGGTGCTTTGCCGGCTTGGACGGCGGGTTGGCCTTCAAGTCCTAAAACGGGAAAGGTCTTGCGGCATTCGGGGCCGCCCAATTTGAAACGTCCAACGAGACCCGGTTGCTCGCGCGCGTAGTATTTGATCGTCTTCAATTCGGGTTTGGAAACCTGTTGTGCCAGCGTTTGACGCAGCGCGAAATCGGCGGCGTTCAGGTAGCGCGCCATGTTTACGTGCGAGACGTCCAACGCTTCGGCGACTTTATTGAAACGGTGCGATTCGCCGTCTTCGGGTAGGAAATCTTTGACTTGCAATTCAGGAAGCGAAAGTAAATCGCGGAGCGTGTCTTCGTATTCGTAGCGGTTCAAGCGGCGTTGAGTGGCGCGACCTTCGGGGCCGAATCGAGCGCGGTCGGCGGCGGTCAGGTCCGTTGATAACACAGTGAGAAATGCGGCTTGAGCCGCGGCGGGAGGACGCGCTTCTTTTTTTGGCGGCATTTCGCCATCGGCGATGCGGTCGTGAATTTTGACCCACGTTTCAAACGTCGCCATGTCACTTAAATTGGATTTCAACGCCGTGAGATCCAGACCGCCTTTGTGCGTGTCTGCGTCGTGGCATTCAAAACAATGAGCGGAAAGAAACGCTCGCGTCGTGGCAGCGTCGGCACAGAAGACATTGACGGCGAGGGTTGAAATCGTCAATGCGAGGATTGATTTGATCATGAAAGGTAGCGTCTTCATCATGCTTTTATTTACACCGCTACGAAACAACGTGCTGCTGTCAACCCTTCAGGATGGGGGTAAATTTGGGGTTCATGTCCGGTGGTATCGGCGATCCAGACTCCGGAGTCGGTCCACGAGTACGTCATGACGCCGTTGCTGAGCGATTCGTTTCCCGTGCCGCAGGAGACTGCGAAGCGGGTCGTGGGGCCGTCAAACCCTTCGAAAAAATCGAAGACGGCGCCCCCGCTGCTTTCGGCGGTGGCGTCGGGATTGCCGTAGATCATGGCGATGGGTTCGTCGAGCCCTTGGCCCATCGTCAGGAAGCGGAGCCAGATTTTCGTGGTGGTTGTGTTGATGCCGCTTTCGATGTAGTAAGGGAGGAAGGGGCCGAATCCGACGGCTTTGACGTTCGGCATGATGCCAACGAAGCGAATGTCGTCGCCGCTCGCTTTCATGTGCCCGGCGGCAATGGGTGTGGCGGTGTCCACGGTCACGAGGACTTGAACGCCTTAGTAGTAGATGGTGTTGGTGTTGGAAATGGTGATGGGAATGCAGTAGGTGAAGCCAGAGACATCAGCGGATCGGGCTACTCCTGAAAAGAAGCCGAGTGTTGCGAGTGTGAATGCCAAGACGAGCGGCTGAAGTCGAGTGGTCATGCGGTGGGTCCTGTAAAAGGAATGAAGCGCGAGGCTTCCCTTCGAAGCTAG
>JBAXUS010000219.1:0-9816 GCA_037129555.1 Planctomycetota bacterium | reverse complement strand
CCTTAAAGGGTGGCACTCGCCCGAACAAGCTTGGGCGCAGACGCAAGGGCAACTCGCGTACTACAAAGCGATGGAAGCCGCCGGGCAGATGGTGCAGATCACCAACGCCGACCAACTCGACATGCTCGCCGCGCTGTGGACGAACAACCCGTCGGAGTCCGCGCCGATCGGGTACATGCTGAGCCTCGAAGGTGCCGATTCCATTCTGACGCCCAAGCATCTTGAAGCCGCCTACGAACAGGGCTTGCGCGCAGTCGGTCCTGCGCATTACGGCCCCGGACGTTACGCAATGGGAACCGACGCGTCAGGCGGACTGCGTCCCGGCGGGCGTGAACTTCTTAAAGAAATGGACCGCCTCGGCATCATCCTCGATGCCACGCACCTCTGCGACGATTCGTTCTGGGAAGCACTCGACATTTTCACCGGACCCGTGTGGGCCAGCCACAACAATTGTCGCGCGCTCGTACCGCACAACCGTCAGTTCAGCGACGAACAAATAAAGGTGCTGATCCAACGCGGAGCCGTGATCGGCGCACCGTTGGATGCGTGGATGATGGTCCCGAATTGGGTGCGCGGCAAGACGACACCACAGTCCTCCGGCCTTACGCTCGAAACGATGCTCGACCACATGGACCACATCAATCAACTCGCCGGCAACGCCAACCACACCGGAATCGGCACCGATTTGGACGGCGCGTTTGGCACCGAACAAACGCCCCAGGATCTCAACAGCATCGCCGATCTGACGCACTTGCCCGACATGTTCAAGCACCGAAATTATTCGGATGCAGACATCGAACGCATGCTGCACGGTAATTTCCTCCGGTTTCTAAAAGCGGCGCTGTAACGCCATAGCCGTTCCCCTCTCCCCGAGGGGAGAGGGAACTGCGGCGCAAGTCCGGTGATGCACCCAACTCCTTCTTCACTCCTCCTTCTCATTTTACACCCAGCACTTTCTGGATATACTGTCCCCATATGTTCAATCTCTGGCGCGCGTTCAAACTCGTCCTTCCTCATCGTGGTATGCTCGTCTTGTATCTCTGCACAGCCCTCGGCTTGGCACTGTGCGGTGGCGCTCCGCTGATCCTCGCTCGCACCTTCATGAACCATCTCGACGAGATGGGTAAGAATGCGGCCGATATCGAGCAGAAACAACAGCTCCGAATCATTCAGAAAGACTATGTTCTCACCCTCAAACCCGGCTCAACCGCCCCCGAAACGCCACCGAATCTCGTAAAAATCTTCGACCCAAGCACCAAAAAAGAGAAGTCAAAACCCGATGTCTTCGGCATCAAAGAACAGATTCAAAGTTTTTTCAAAGAGATCAACGACCGCATTCAAGCCCGCACCGGAACCGGTCGCAATTATATCTACGCGCTCTGCGGTCTGATCATTTTTTTCGCGTTCCTGAAATCAGTATTCGATGCCGCCAACACCTACATCGCGTCGTGGCTTGCGCAACGTCTGCGGACCGAAGCCATCGAACGCGTCATGGCCAAACTCCTGACTCTCGATATGCCGTACTTCGATTCGCACCAAACTGGCGACCTCGTCACACGCATGGTGTCCGACGGCGAAAACCTGCGCAAGACGATCAAGATTTTCCTCGATTTCGCGCAACAGCCCTTCATGATCGTCGCGCTCGTCTCCATCGCCTGTTACTACGACTGGAAGCTTTTCTTGCTCGGAGCCATGGGCCTGCCGCTGGTCATGTTGGTACTGATCAAGATCGTCCGCCGCGTCATCCATCAATCCAAACGCTATCAGGAAAAAACCGCCGACATCGCGCAATCGATGCTCCAAAACCTCAGCGGCATCCGCGTCATTCACGCCTACGGAGCCGAAGAACTCGAAGCCGAAGGATTCCGGGGCCTGACACGCAGCCTCTTCCGCACCGGCATGCGCCGCAACCTCAACCGCGCCATCCAACGCCCGCTTACCTCCTTCTTAATGGGCCTCGGCGGCATCGCTGTCCTCGCCTGGGGCGGCGCGCGCGTCGTGGCCAATCCAACGAACCACAACATCTCCGATTTCCTGACCTTTATCGCCGCGCTCGCCATGCTCTACGAACCCGTCACCGCCATTATCCAAACCATCGGCGAAATCGCGGAATACCTCCCCAACGCCGAACGCGTGTTCCAAATCCTCGACGTCAAACCCACCATCGCCGACATGCCCGGAGCCACGCCTTGCAAGCGTCTCGATAAAGAAATCACGTTCGAAAATCTCGCCTTCGATTACGGTCGCGGAACCGTCTTGCGCGACTTCAATCTCACGCTCCGCTTCGGCGAAAAGCTCGGCATCGTCGGTCGCACCGGCGTCGGCAAATCGACACTCCTTTCGCTGTTGCTGCGCTTCTACGATCCGACTGCCGGCCGCATATCAATTGACGGCACCGACATCCGTACCGTCACACTCGCAACGCTCCGCTCGCAGATCGCGCTTGTCACTCAACAACCATTTTTGTTCAACGCGACCGTCGCCGAAAACATCCGCTACGGTCGCCCCGGAGCGACCGACGACGAGGTCATCGCCGCAGCCAAGACCGCGATGATCCACGATGAAATCATGAGCAAGCCGCTGGGCTACAAAGAACTTTGCGGCGAACGCGGCGGCGAATTATTTTCAGGCGGCCAAAAGCAACGCATCGCGATTGCCCGTGCGCTCCTCCGCAACGCGCCGATCCTGCTCCTCGACGAAGCGACCAGCGCGCTCGATTCGCTCAAAGAACGCTCGCTTCAGGAAGCCTTCGACACACTCGAAGCCAACCGCACCTGCCTGATCGTCGCGCACCGTCTCAGCACCCTGTCCAACGCCGACCGCATCCTTGTGTTCGGAGACGCTGGCGGAGTCGAAGCTATTGGCACACACGCCGAATTGATGACCTCCAGCTCCACATATCGCACCATGTGGCAAGCTCAAAACGATGGCGCATCCTCCAACAGCAGCACCACAGAAACGATACCCGCGCCATGATCCAACCCACGCCATTGCCTATTGACACCCGAGCATCCCAGCGTAAATTAAATCGCATGGCAACTGCTTTGACTGCATTCAACACGACCTCCGCCCCGACCAAACCCGGCGACGGCGGCACCTCGGTCATGGACGCCCCGACCGAAACCAAGCGCCGCCCCGCACCGCAATATCACGTTATCCTGCACAACGACGACTTCCACACGTACCAATACGTCGTCCGCATGTTGGTCCAACTCTTCCGCAAAACAATCGAACAAGCCTTTCAGCACGCCTGCGAAGTTGACACCGCTGGCGTGACCATCGTGGATACGACAACCTTGGAACGCGCCGAACTCAAACGCGACCAAATCCTCGCATTCGGCAAAGACCCCGAATTACAAGCCTCCCCCGGCAGCATGTGCGCCACGATTGAACCCGCGCCCGAATGATTTTCGTGTTCAGTAGCCCTTGCCGTTCGCCGTTCCCCTAAAAGCCGTTTGCCGTTTTCGCGTAGATTCGCGCCGATTCGCGTTATTCGATGTTAAAAAGCCGTTCGCCGTTAAACCCTCTTCTCTAAAATCAAAAAAAATGCCCCGCCATAAACTGGCGAGGCATTGCTCTTGAATTCGTTAATTCCGAACCTCATCATCAAACTACTTCGTCAACTTCGCCGCACTATTCTTCGCCGTATAGTATGTATCAAACGTCTTCGAATACGACTGGCTGCCGATGTTGATCACAAACGGCATCGCCGAAATTGTGGCGGATTTCACATTCGCTCCAAGCCCCGGTAACAACGCCGTGCGCAACGACGCGCGGGACACTTTCAGCGCCAGGATGTACGTGTTGCCAAACGGTTTGATCGACACGTTCTGGTTAAATCCAATGAACTTTCCGTGCGAATCCAGCGTCGCGCTGTACAGATAGTTTTGAATCTGCACGAACACTTTCTGTCCAGCCGGATTGAAACCGGGTTGGAAGCTGAATTGTGCCAAGAGCGACAAACTGTCTGAATTGACGCGAGCCAAATTGAAGTTCGCTTTCAACAATGAACACTGGAATGTGCCGTTCGCGGGAGGAACTACTATCGCCAATTGCGCACTCGCGCCCAAACCGCCACACGCATTCGCAACCGTCACTTTCACCGTGTAACTTCCCGCAATCGGGTAGCTGTGCTGAACCGTAGCGCCAGTGCCCATGATGCCATCACCGAAATCCCACGTGATCGTCAACGGCACATTGCCGCTGTTCGTCGCCGTCACAGTAAACGTCTGAGGTTCACCCAAAATCGCTTGAGCCGGCGTCGCTGTCGGGCCGGAAAGAATGATCGGCTTCGTCGAACATCCCGGAATAATCGTCACTGTCGCACAGTTCAGCGCCGCGTTCGAATTGACTTCCGGAGCGTTCGAAACACACGCTGTATTATTGATCTGAACCGGCGGATTCACATTGACCGTCGCCGTGATCGTCAGCGTCGCACTCGCACCATTCACCAGAGCACCGACCGTCCATAGCCCCGCCTGAGAATCATACATACCCGCCGTCTGAGTTGCCGAAATCAATGTCAAACTACTCGGAATCAACTCCGTCACCGTGACATTCGACGCATTGTCCGGCCCGTTATTTTTGACCACAACCGAATACACAATGGCGTCGCCGATGTTCGGATTCGATATATCAACCGTCTTCGTAATCACCAGCGCCACCGACGGAAGAATACAATCCGTATCCGTAATAAAATTGTTCCCCGGATTCGCATCAACACCATTGGCTCCATCATCAGTAATGACCGATGAATCAACCAATTGCGTCACACCAACAGGCAACGGTGAACTCACTTTAACAGTTACGCTTCGGAACGTATGCACACCGCCAGGAATGCTGTACGTCGGCCACGTCACGACACCATTTAAAAACGTCCCACCATTGTCCGCCGAAACAAACGTCGTCCCCACCGGAATCGTATTCTTGACCACAACACCTGTGATGCCAATATTTCCAATGTTGCACGCCTCTGCCGTATACGTCAGCAACCCGTTAGCAAACGCGCACCCAAGACCGTCCGTCAATGTACAAATGACTGGATCCGCAAACGCATCCAACGTGTTCGTATCCGTTGTCGAATTATTGCCCAAAACAGGATCGACGCCTTGAACGGGGTCAACGATAGCCGTTGCCGTGCTCGTGTAACTCAACGCCGTCCCCGCCGCGAGCGGATTGATCACCGCTGCATTAAATTGCAATTGCAAAGCCGAATTCGCCGGAACAGCCAGATTCGAAAACGTCACCACGCCATTGGCAAACGTGCCGCCATTGGATGCTGACGTGAACGACAATACATTGGGCAACGTCGCCGTCGCGGACGCGTTCGTCGCAGCCGTCGCGCTGTTGTTCGTAACCGTCAGCGTGTACGTCAACGTCGCTCCCGGAGCGATATGAGTCACGCCGTCAGTATACGTCACAGACAAATCCGGCCCCTGTCCAGCATGGGACGCCGCCGCCGCCATCGCGACGATCACGCACATCATTTTGCTCATCTCAGTCAAACGCATTTCATCCCCCCCGGGCTTGGTCGCACGCTAAAATTGCGTCACGATGACAATCACTAAAAACACAATCTCATTAAGTGTAGACTCTTGCCACACTACGATCCCGTCGTTTTTATCGGTTTAATTTCGGCTCAGGTTAAACACCTTTCGCGATTCTTTTCATTGAGTTGCACACCTGCATCGTTTAAAACAATGATCTAAGGAGTGAGTTTCATTACGATGATTGAGCGTCCCGACCCACCGCCTGTCAGCCCCAAAAGCCCATGGATCAAACGCCTGTTGATCGGCGTTCCCGTCATATCCGCCGTTGTCCTGTGCTTTTTGGCGTACATTGGTTTGTTCGGAAATTTTCGATCCATCTCCGAAGGAAAATGCTTTCGCAGCCAACAGCTCAAACCCCAAGCCATCACCGACGCCGTCGCCGCTCACGGCATCAAAAGCGTCTTAAACTTGCGCGGCGAAAGTAAGTCTGCGGAGTGGTATAAAGGGGAGGTGAGTGCCTGCCAGATAGCAAACATCGACCACACCGACATCAACATCGGCCTCGGCGCACTCCCAAAACCCGAAATACTGCTCAAGCTCGTCGATAAGCTCGAAGCCGGTCCCTACCCAATGCTTTTGCATTGCCGCTCAGGCTCTGACCGTTCCGGTTTGGCCGCCGCGTTTTATCTTCACATCGTCGAAAATAAGCCACTCCCCGAAGCCGAAGCCGCTCAAGTCTCCTGGCGCTACGGCCACTTTCCCATCGGCCCAGCCAAGTCAATCGACGACTTCTTCGCCCTCTATCACACCACCGCCAACGGACAGCCGCTCAAAGAATGGCTCGTCAAAACCTATCCCGCCGAATACGCCAAACGAACCCCCGCCCAAAACGCCTTACGCCGGAGCGATTGAATTTAACCCGAAACCCGAAACCAGAAACAATCCATCCGTATTCTGCTCGACAAACCCGCCAAATTTGTTTACAAAGACCGTGAGTCTTTATGCATTCTTCGCAGGAGCAGAGCCTTGGCCGTTAAACAGAACGCACCCAACAGTCCGGAGAACCGCGCCAAGCGCGCGTACAAGGCGCTCTCGGCGAATCGCAACACCCTCTATAACAGAATGGTGGACTTCGTTCTCGATAACCGTGGACGCATGCGGAATGAAGTCAGCGGCAGTGACATGGGCACTTTTTTGCTCCAGCAAATGGACGAGCAATACCTTTCCAAAATGCACATCCTTGACCGCGCCCTCGGTGAACTCGCGCGCCCTGAACCCAAAGAAGGCCAAGTCACGACGACGACGTACGAAACCGTCGAAGTCATCGCCAAACGCGAAGAATTGCCGCAGAAAATAGCCGACGCATTAGCCGAACGCGGTGAATCCGACTTCCTCGATTTGTGCGTTCTTCGCGCAGACGAAACCGGTGCCGAAGTCCTGCTCGTGCTCGCCCGCGAAGATTTCCACGTCCCAGTCAAACCCCGCACAGAAAAGCTGGAGCAAGACGGCCAGAGCGGTCAAAATGGCCAAGGCGGTCAAAGCGAATTAGGCGACGACTTCCCCAACGGTCTCTAGTCAAGAGCCGCGCACGTCAGTAAGCGGCAAAACCCTCACCCGAGCATCCCATGTCATTCCCCATCTCACGCCCCCGCCGCTTGCGCCATTCCGATGCCATGCGCCGCCTCGTTCGCGAAACGTCTTGTAGCGTCAACCACCTGATCGCGCCGATCTTCATCTGCGACGGTACCGGAGTGAAACGCGAAATCAAATCCATGCCCGGCGTCTTCCAATTCTCAATCGATCAAGCCGTCGAAGAAGCCAAGCAAATCCACCAGCTCCGCATCCCCGCCGTCATTCTGTTCGGCGTCCCAGACCGCTCACGCAAAGACGCCTGCGGCTCCGAAGCCTGGGCCGAAGACGGCCTCGTTCAACGCGCGCTCCGAGCCATCCGCAATGAAGTCCCCGATTTGATGCTCATCGCCGACGCCTGTTTCTGCGAATACACAGACCATGGTCATTGCGGCGTTTTGAATGCCGCGCGCGAAGTCGAAAACGATCCGACGCTCGACAATCTCGCGCGCTCAGCCGTCGCCCAAGCCGCCGCCGGAGCAGACATCATCGCCCCGTCCGGCATGATGGACGGCATGGTCCGCGCCATCCGCGCCGGCCTCGATGCCGCGGGATTCACTCAAACTGCGATCATGGCCTACAGCGTCAAATACGCCTCCGCATTCTACGGCCCCTTCCGCGACGCCGCCGATTCCGCGCCCGCTTTCGGCGACCGCCGTCAATATCAAATGGATTGCCACAACAAACGCGAAGGCCGCCGCGAAGCCCTGCTCGATGTCGAAGAAGGCGCCGACATCATCATGGTCAAACCCGCGCTCGCCTACCTCGACGTCATCGCCGACGTCCGCCAAAACGTTGATCTCCCTGTCTGCGCCTACAACGTCTCCGGCGAATACAGCATGGTCAAAGCCGCCGCTCAAAACGGCTGGATCGACGAAAAGCGCACCGTCCTCGAAATCGTCGCCAGCATCCGCCGCGCCGGTGCCGATATGATCATTACGTACTGGGCCAAAGACCTAGCACAGTGGTTAAGCGAGTGACACCTGGATGAAGGGTGTTGCGTCATTTTTATCGGACGTTCCATTTGAAAATAGTCGGCGCTTCGTGTCTAATACCTTCTTAAAGATTTTTGCCGCCGCAACATGCCTAAAGAGGGACGCAGGAAAACATGCTCAACGAATTGAAGCGCTTTGATCCGGAAATTTTTGGCACAGTTCGCAATGAACTGCACCGCCAGCACTCGCAGCTCGAAATGATCGCCAGCGAGAATCATGTCTCGAACGCCATCTTGGAAACCGTCGGCACGATCATGACCAACAAGTACGCCGAAGGCTATCCGGGCGAGCGCTATTATGGTGGCTGCGAATTCGTCGATGTCGCTGAGAATCTCGCGCGCGACCGGGCCAAGGAATTGTTCGGAGCGTGCTACGCGAACGTCCAACCGCATTCCGGTTCGCAGGCCAACATGGCCGTCTACTTCTCGTTCCTCAAGCCGGGCGACACGGTGCTGGGAATGGACCTCGGCCACGGCGGACATTTGACGCACGGCTCGCCGAAGAATTTCTCGGGGCAGCTCTACCGCTTCGTGGCGTACGGCATCGATCCGGAAACTGAGTGCATCAACTACGACAAGGTCCAGGAAATCGCGTCGCGCGAAAAGCCGAAGATGATCACTGTCGGTGCGAGCGCTTATTCGCGCGCGATTGATTACGCGCGTTTCCGCCAAATCGCGGATTCAGTTGGCGCGTTCCTCTTCGCCGATATCGCTCACCCGGCGGGTTTGATCGCGAAGGGATTGTTGCCCAGCCCGATTTTGCACGCTCACGTGACGACGACGACGACGCACAAAACATTGCGCGGGCCTCGCGGTGGGTTGATTTTGATGGGTAAGGATTTCGAGAATCCGTTCGGCGTCGTGGCACCGAAAAGCGGTCGCACACGCATGATGTCGGAGTTGATCGACAGCATGGTGATTCCGGGCGTTCAAGGCGGGCCGTTGATGCACGTCATCGCGGCGAAGGCGGTCGGATTCAAAGAGAATCTGCTGCCGAGCTTCGGTGAGTACGCGGCTCAAGTCATCAAGAACGCGAAGGCGTTGGCGACGGCATTGATCGCGCGCGGCTACCACGTGATCTCGCACGGCACCGACAATCATTTGATGCTGATCGACATCCGCAACAAGAACATCAACGGCAAACAGGCCAGCGATCTGTTGGACGAAATCGGCATCACGGTCAATAAAAACGCGATCCCGAACGACCCGTTACCGCCGCTGAAGACAAGTGGAATTCGCGTCGGTTCGCCAGCGTGTACGACGCGCGGCATGAAGGAAAAAGAATTCCAGACGATTGCCGACATCATCGACCAGGCATTGTCTAATCCGACGGATCCGGCGATCCACGCGAAACTGCGCAAGCGAACGATGGACCTGTGCGAAGCGTTCCCGTTGTACACGGCGATGCGAAGCGAGTTGGGTTGATCGCGGAGATTTTCCAACATGACGTGGATACCTCAGTTTCATCTTAGTACAGCGCTCGTCATGATAGTAATGACGGGCGTCATGATGGCTTTGAATTTGAGACCTAATGCCACTCGGACGTTGAAAAACGAGCAGATATTCTGTGGTAGGCGAGAGCTTATCGAGCAAGTTGCATTTCCAAATTCGTTTTTCCGCGGCCCAATGACTATTCAATATATTGATCACGGGTGGCCGCTAATGTGGCGACGAGATATGAATTGGACTGTTGAATCCGAGGCG
>JBAXUS010000218.1:0-9837 GCA_037129555.1 Planctomycetota bacterium | reverse complement strand
GTTTTCAAAACCATCGCGATCGACCACTCTGCCAACGCTCCTGGAATGCTTTTTGATTGTGTGTCCGGCGCTTGGGACGCGCGGGACGGTTGTGAGGAAGTACTGTACCCGCTATGCGCGGATCGTCAAGCACTTCTCAGATTCGGGTTCGTCGTGGTGGGCTACCGCGAACGGCTTTTAACATCGAATAACGCGAATAGACGCGAAAACGGCAAGGGATGGTGAAGTGCAAAGGGCAAAGAACTGAAATAGGGCTCGAAAATTTAAGCGTCTTCGATCCTTCGTGCCTTTGCGCTTATCCCTTTTTGTACAGGGCGATGAATAAGAGGACTACTCACTCTCCGCCCTTCGCCTCCCTGCTGGAATATTGCTGCGCGGAATCGGGCGGGTGTGGTGTAAATGTGTGGATACGGGACTCATTTATTAATCGGGTTTGGCTGGGAATTCAGATGAAAAATCGAGCGTTTTTGTGTGCGGTGTTCGCGACGTTGTTGCTGCTGGTGACGGTTCGTGCGGCTGATGATGGGAAGAATCCGGCGGCTCCCAAACCGGCTGCGACTCCGGCGATTGTGCCGACTGAAGCGGATGTCCATTATGGCGACCATGAGCGACAGGTGCTCGATTTCTATAAAGCGAAATCCGACCGCCCGACGCCGGTGCTATTCTTCATTCACGGCGGGGGCTGGGTGGCGGGGGACAAGAAGGGGCCTGGCGGATTGAAGGAATGTCTTGCGGCGGGAATTTCGGTTGTGTCAATCAACTACCGCTATTCGTGGCAGGCTCAGATTTCCGGGATTAAGCCGCCGGTTAAAGCGCCGCTTGAAGATGCCGCGCGTGCGTTGCAATTTGTTCGCAGCAAGGCTAAAGAATGGAACCTCGACAAGGCTCGCATCGGGGCCAGTGGCGGTTCAGCGGGGGCGTGTTCGTCATTGTGGTTGGCGTTTCATAAAGACATGGCAGACCCGAAGAGCGCGGACCCGATTGCGCATGAATCGACGCGGTTGTGGACGGCTGCGGTTGCTGGCGCTCAGACGTCGCTTGATCCGAAAGAATTGAAAGAATGGACGCCGAACAGTCGCTACGGTGGCCACGCGTTCGGGTTCATGGATCCGAACGATTTGAAATCGCGCGACACGCGTTTCGCTGAATTCCTCGAACATCGCGACGAGGTGCTGTCGTTCATCAAAGAGTATTCGCCGATCGAACATGTCAGCGCTGACGATCCGCCGGTTTATTTGTCGTATGGTTCCGCGCCTGCTCTGGGGCAGGAGCAGAAGGATCCGACACACACGGCGAATTATGGCGTGAAGTTGCAGGAGAAATGCAAGGCGCTTGGCGTCGGTTGTGAACTGTATTATCCCGGCGTTGAAAATCCGAAACACAAGGATACGACGGCGTATTTGATTGAGAGTTTGAAAGGTGCGCCGCGCCGCTCAATGAAGCCAACCATTGCCGATCTGTCGTATGGTCCGCACGAGCGGAATGTGATGGATTTTTATCAGGCAAAATCGGACAAGCCGACGCCGCTTCTTTTTTATATCCACGGTGGCGGATGGTCTGCTGGAGACAAGAATGGCATGAATCCGAAGGCGTATCTTGATGCTGGGATTTCGGTTGTTTCGATTAATTACCGATACGTCCAGCAGGCTCAGGACGTGGCTCCGCCGGTGAAGGCGCCGTTGCATGATGCGGCTCGGGCGCTTCAATTTGTGCGCAGCAAAGCGGCGGAGTGGAATATCGACAAAGCGCGTATCGGTGCGAGCGGCGGTTCGGCGGGCGCGTGTTCGTCGCTGTGGCTGGCGTTTCACAACGACCTCGCGGACCCTCAGAGTGCTGATCCGATCGCGCATGAATCAACACGGTTGTGGTGTGCTGCGGTGGTCGCGGCTCAAACGACACTCGATCCGCAGCAGATGAAAGAGTGGACGCCGAACAGCCGTTACGGTTCGCACGCGTTTGGAATCAAAGGCGACGCGACGAAGAAGACGGGATCGTTCGAGGAATTCCTGGCCAAGCGCGACACGATTCTGCCGTGGATTGCCGAGTATTCGCCTTATGCGCTGGTGACGGCGGACGACCCGCCGATCTACATGACCTTCAGCACGCCGCCGGCGTTGGGCAAAGAAGAAAAAGACCCGACGCACACGGCGAATTTCGGCGTGAAATTGCAGGAGCATTGCAAGGAAATCGGTGTGATGTGCGAGCTGAATTATCCCGGCGCACTCGATGCGAAGCACGCCTCGGCGGACGCGTATTTGATTGAGAGTTTGAAGGCTCCGAACGCGAAGTCGATTTCGACGAAGTAAAGGCTGCCGGACAAACATTTGGATACTCGATGAATCGTCGGGTATCATGGTGATATGCGAATGAACGATTCAACAGCATTGGATGTTCTCGTGACGAACCCGACGAGTGGTCAACGAACCGGGTTGGCGAAGACGGTGCGCCGAGCGGTCAAGGCGATGGAATCGTCGGGTGTGGCGTACTGCGTGATCGGAGCGGCCGCGCTCGCCGCACGCGGACTGCCGCGCATGACGCGCGACGTGGATGTCGTGGTGTTGTGTGATGACGCCGAGGCTGCGATTGCGTCGTTGCGCAAAGCTGGGTTTGTGCCCGGGTCGCCGGTGGGCCGCCCCGGCACGATTGAATCGATGATCATCTTTGTCGATCCTAAAACGCGTGTCGATGTCGATCTGTTGATTGCAGAAGGACAGCCTGAAGCCAGTGCGATTTTTGATGCGAGTCCGCTGAGTTTATTTGGTGCAACAGCGCGCGTTTCAACGCTCGAACATCTGCTGCTCTTGTATCTGTATTCAAACCAGCCGAAACATCTCGGCGATTTTGCATCGATTGTTCAATCGGGAAAAGCGGACGTGGCGAAGGCCGAGCGTATCCTGTTTGACATGCACCCGGAGATGCTGAACGATTTCCGTGTCCGTGTCAAAAGTGCGCTCTTTCCGGCACCCGCTCCAGCCAAACCCAAGCGCGCGAAGAATTGACACTCGCATGTTTCACACGTTCTTTTTAACACCGAAATGGCGTCTTGAAATACAGCATGGCGCCGCGAGATCGCACTGTTAAGAGTAATTATCAGTGGCACCCGGCGTTCAACCTCCTCCCAATTCTTTCTGTCCATTCCGTCCGTTTCGTGTTCAATTTACCCTTGCCGTTTTCGCGTAAATTCGCGTAAATTCGCGGTAAAAAATGCCGTTCGCCGTTCACCCATTGCCCCAGCGGGAGGGTGCCCCACCGGGATTTATTGGAAAGGTTTCATTGAATTTTCCCGATGATTCATTAAGATTTGACTTATTGTGTGATTGATTGGGAGAGGTATAGGGCAGAATGACCGAAAACGATGCAGTAAACTCTGGCAGTTTGGCCTTTGTTGAAGGGCTGTATGAGGATTATTTAAACGATAGAGAGTCCGTTTCGAACGACTGGCAGTCGTATTTCGATAAGCTGGCGCCTAGAAGCTCCAAGCGCATCGGAACGTCGTTTCAAGCGACAAGCATTTTCAATCCACCAGCGCTTACTAATGGTTCTAATGGGTCGAATGGCTCAGGTGGCGGCCATCCGAACTTCGATGCGTTGCAAGAACGCGTCGATATGCTCATCCGCAATTATCGAGTGCGCGGCCACATCATCGCACAGATTGATCCGTTGGGCCGCCCGCGTCCGCAGCCGCCGGAACTTGACCACAAATATTTCAATCTCCAAGACAGTGACCTCGACCGCCCGTTCTCGTGCGAAACACTCGCCGGGCCGGATAAGACCACGTTGCGCAAAATTATTGAGCGCCTGCGCAATACGTACTGCCGTTCGATCGGCGTCCAATTTTATCACATCGATGATTTGCTCGTCCGTCGCTGGCTTTTGGTTCGCATGGAAGCCACGGAGAATCGCGTCAAGCTCTCACGCAAAGAACAGCTGCGCATCCTGACGAAACTCACTGACGCGACGATTTTTGAAGAGTTCATTCAAAAGAAATTCATTGGCGCGAAAAGCTTCTCGCTGGAAGGCGCTGAAAGTTTGATCCCGCTGCTGGACATGACCATTGAACGCGCGGGCGAAAATGGCGTGAACCAGATTGTCATCGGCATGGCGCATCGCGGACGCTTGAATGTGCTCGCCAATATCATGGGCAAAAACGCGCGGCAGATATTCCGCGAATTTGAAGACAAAGACGCATCCTTGCATGCCAGTGGCGGCGGTGACGTCAAATACCATCTCGGATACAGCCGCGATTGGGAGACTGAATCCGGTAAGAAGATTCATCTGTCACTGTGCTTCAATCCGAGCCATTTGGAATACGTCAACACCGTTGCGCTCGGACGCATGCGTGCAAAGCAGGACCGCGCCGGCGACGAGGACCGTGTCAAGGGCCTCACGATTTTGATTCACGGCGATGCTGCATTTGCGGGCGAAGGCATCTGTCAGGAGACGCTGAATCTCAGTGAATTGGAAGGCTACACGGTCGGCGGTGCGATTCACATCGTCGTTAACAATCAGATCGGATTCACGACGGATCCGTCTGAAGCGCGGTCTAGTCAGTATGCGACGGACATCGCGAAAATGCTGCAAACGCCGATCTTCCACGTCAATGGTGAAGATCCGGAAGCAGTCGCTCAGGTTGTTAAATTGAGCAAGGATTTCCGCCGCACGTTCCAACGCGATGTGGTCATCGACATGTACTGCTATCGTCGCCGTGGCCACAACGAAAGCGACGAGCCTTCATTCACGCAGCCGCTCCTTTATAAGGCGATTGAAGCGCGCAAAACGGTGCGCGAAGGATACCTCGGACATTTGCTGGCGCTAGGCGAAGTGACACTCGAAGAAGCCGAAAAGATCGCCAAGGATCGCAAAGAATATCTCGAAAACGAACTCTCCGCAGCGCGTTCGAAAAACACGCCGGAGAAGGCGACCATTGAGGGCTTGTGGGCCGGTTACAAAGGCGGCTTGGAAAAGGAATGTCCTGAGGTCAAGACAGGTGTCGATAAAGCGACGCTCGCGCGATTGCTTGACGTTCAAACTAAACTGCCGGGCAGTTTCCATCCCAGTCCGAAGGTTGTGAAGATCATTGAAGTGCGCAACCAGGCCGCCGCCGGAAAGAAGCCGCTGGATTGGGCGATGGGCGAAGCGCTGGCGTATGCGTCCATCTTGACGCAGGGCCATCGCATCCGTTTGAGCGGTCAGGACGTCGGTCGTGGGACGTTCAGCCACCGCCATGCCGTGCTGCATGATTGCGAAAACGGATCAACGTATTGTCCGCTGCAACATCTGGACCCGAAGCAGGCGCCGATTGAAATCGTGAACAGTGCGCTGTCCGAATCCGGTGTGCTCGGATTTGATTACGGATACAGCCTTGAATACCCGGACGGCTTGGTGATCTGGGAAGCGCAGTTCGGCGATTTCTGGAACGTCGCGCAACCGATCGTCGATCAATTCATCGTCAGCGCCGAAGAAAAATGGCGGCGCTTGTCCGGCTTGGTGATGTTCCTGCCGCACGGTTTCGAAGGTCAGGGGCCGGAGCATTCGAGCGGTCGTCTCGAACGTTTCCTCGCGCTCGCCGCGAACGAAAATATCCAAGTCATCAACCCGACGACGCCGGCGCAAATCTTCCACGCGCTGCGCCGTCAGGTGCTGCGCAATTGGCGCAAGCCGTTGATCGTGATGACACCGAAGAGCCTGCTGCGCCATCCGCTGGCCGTTTCGACGCTTGACGAACTGGCGGACGGAAAATTCCAACGTATTATTGCTGACAATTCGCAGAAGAAAGACAAGCCAGTGTCGCGCGTGTTGATGTGCAGCGGCAAGATTTATTATGAACTGCTGGCCGAGCGCGAGGAAAAGAAGCGCACAGATATTGACATTGTTCGCATGGAGCAGTTGTATCCTGTGCCCATGGATGGCTTGAAAAGCGTGCTGTCGAATTACGCGAGTTCCACGCCGGTGATGTGGGTGCAGGAAGAGCCGGAGAACATGGGCGCGTGGCGGTTCATGCGCATCCTACTCGGTGAAAAATTGCTCGGCACCCATCCGTTCTCGTGCTCAACACGCGTGGCGTCCGCAAGCCCGGCGACAGGGTCGGGCACGGTGCATAAGCGTGAGCAACGTGAGGTCATTGACAGAGCATTTGCAGTCTAACTTTTTGTTTCACATTCAGCTCCACGGGAGCGAACTTTAAATGCCTGGGGCGCGGCCTAGGGCGTGATAAAATTGAGGCGGAGAATCTGATAATGGCAGTTGAATTGAAAGTCCCCAGCGTTGGCGAATCGATCAAGGAAGTCGAAATCGGCGACTGGCTGAAGAATCCCGGCGACAAAGTCTCTCGCGACGAAGCGATTGTGGTCATCGAAAGCGATAAGGCGACGGTCGAAATTCCGTCACCCGTCAACGGCGTGATTTCGCAAGTGTTGAAGAAGAAGCGTGAAAAAGCGAACGTCGGCGATGTGATCGCGTACATCGAAGAGACGGCTGGTGAAGCCGCTCCGGTTGCTGAAAAGGCAGTCGTAGCGCCGAAGAAAGAAGAAACCGGTTCCGCGCGTCCGAGCACGATTGTCATGCCGTCCGCGCGCCGCGCCATGGCCGAACACCACGTCAGCGCTGACCAGGTTGTCGCGACGGGTCCGGGTGGCCGCATGTTGAAAGAAGACGTGTTGCGCCAGGCCGAAAACAAACCAGCATCGATCCAGAAGCCTGAAGCCTTCACGGCTCAGCCGCCGTCGCGCCAGGAAGAATCCGTGCCGATGACGCCGATGCGCCGCCGCATCGCCGAACGCCTCGTCCAAGCGCAACAGAACGCCGCGCTGCTCACGACGTTCAACGAAGTGGATATGACTAACGTCATGGCACTGCGCAAGAGCTATCAGGAAGCGTTCACGAAGAAGTACAACGTGAAACTCGGCTTCATGTCGTTCTTCGTTAAAGCCGCCGTTGAAGCGCTGAAAATGATCCCGCAAGTCAACGCTGAGATTCGCGGTGAAGACGTGATCTATCACAATTATTGCGACGTCGGCATTGCAGTCGGTGGCGGCAAAGGCCTCGTGGTTCCGATTCTGCGCAACGCTGAACGCATGAGTTTCGCGAATGTTGAAATCACGATCTCTGACTTCGGCAAGCGTGCGATGGAAAATAAAATCAGTCTCGACGAATTGAAGGGCGGCACGTTCACGATCAGCAATGGCGGCGTGTACGGTTCGCTGTTGTCCACACCGATCGTCAACCCGCCGCAGAGTGGCATTCTCGGATTGCATTCGATTCAAGAACGCCCGGTTGCATTGAACGGTCAGGTCGTCATCCGCCCGATGATGTACATCGCGCTGACGTATGACCACCGCGTGGTCGATGGGCGCGAAGCGGTCACGTTCCTCAAGCGCATTAAGGAATCGGTGGAAGAACCTTCGCGGATGTTGTTGGAGATTTAATGCCGTACAGGGAGTGCATCACCGGACTTGCGATTGTTTTTCCCCTCTCCCTCAAGGGGAGAGGGAACAGCGCCCCAGTGCAGGAGCGGCGGCAAGATTGCCGCCGCTCCTATTTTAAGAAATGCCGTGTTAAAGATTGATCGTTTTGTATGAAAAGGATAGCGTGAACATGAACCATGATTTGGTCGTAATCGGAGCTGGACCTGGCGGCTATGTCGCGGCCATTCGTGCGGCGCAATTGGGCTTGAATGTCGGCATCATTGAAAAAGAACCGGCGCTCGGAGGGACGTGTTTGCGTGTGGGTTGCATTCCCAGCAAAGCGCTGTTGGAATCGAGCGAAAAGTTTCACGAAGCCAAAGACGGTCTGCACCGCCACGGCATTGATCTCAGCGGCGTGCAACTCAATCTGCCGACGATGTTGTCGCGCAAAGACCAGGTTGTCACAGCGTTGACGCGCGGTATCGATGCGCTGATGAAGAAGAATAAAATCACGCGCTATGTCGGTCACGGTGCGCTTGGCGGCGGTGGAAAAGTGTTGGTCAGCGATGCGACGGGCACGAAGGAATTGACGGCGAAGAACATCCTGATCGCGACGGGCAGCAAGTCGGCTCCGTTGCGCGGCGTTGAAATCGATGGCGTTAAAATCGGCACGAGCACGGAAGCGTTGAACTACGCCGAAGTCCCGAAACGGCTCGCGGTGATCGGAGCAGGCGTGATTGGTTTGGAACTCGGCTCGGTGTGGTTGCGGCTCGGCGCGCAGGTCACGGTGTTTGAGTACATGGACCGCATTTTGCCGGGAATGGATAGCGAAATTGCTGCGGAAGCGCAGAAAATTTTAGCGAAGCAGGGATTCGAATTCCGCTTGAAGAGCAAGGTCACGTCCGCGACCACGAACGCGGCGGGCGAGTGCGTGGTTGCATGCGAGGGCGCAGAGCCGTTCATCTGCGACAAGGTGTTGTTGGCCGTCGGGCGCGTTCCGAACACAGACAATCTGAATTTGGATGTGGTCGGTGTTCAACTCGACAAACGCGGCCGCATTCCGGTCAATGCGCATTATGAAACAGCTGTCAACGGTATCTTCGCGGTGGGCGACGTGATCGTCGGACCGATGCTGGCGCATAAGGCTGAAGAAGAAGGCGTCGCGTGCGTCGAACAGATCGTCACGGGTTATGGCCATGTGAATTACGACGCGATTCCGGGCGTTGTGTACACGAGTCCTGAGATCGCGTCGGTGGGCAAGACGGAAGACGAATTGAAGGAAGCAAAGATCGAGTACAAGAAAGGTGTTTTCCCGTTCCTGGCGAATGGACGTGCACGCGCAATCAACAACACGGATGGTCGCGTGAAGATGCTGGCGGATGCGAAGACGGATCGGATACTCGGCGTTCACATCATCGGACCTCATGCCGGCGATTTGATTGCTGAAGCGGCGAATGCGATTGAATTCGGAGCCAGCAGCGAAGATTTGGCGCGAGCCTGTCATGCTCACCCGACGTTGGCCGAAGCTGTGAAGGAAGCTGCGTTTGCGGTCAGTGGTCGCGCGATTCATTTTTAAACATAATCATCGTGCTCCTTGGCACCCGCAGAACGATTAGACAGTTACTTTTCTCACGCCAGCAGGTTGTGAAACGAAACGGCGGCAGGAGTGCCGCCGCTCCTTTTACTGGAGACAACGCATTATGGACAAGCAGCGAATAGCAGCAGCCGTGCGGGAAATTTTGAGCGCTATAGGTGAGGACCCGGATCGCGATGGCTTGAAAGACACGCCCAATCGCGTGGGGCGGATGTATGAAGAGATATTGGGCGGACATGCAACCGATCCGGGGAAGCATTTAGAGACCACATTTGAAGAGAATTATAATGAGATTGTTGTACTCAAAGACATTCCATTTTATTCGATGTGTGAGCATCATATGATGCCATTCCAGGGTAAAGCGCATTTGGCTTATTTACCTGCGGGCCGGATTGTGGGATTGAGTAAACTAGCTCGATTAGTGGATGGATTTGCGCGACGCTTGCAGGTGCAGGAGCGCTTAACGTGTCAAATAGCGGATACATTGATGGCGAAATTAAATCCACGCGGCTGCGCGGTGCTGCTGGAAGCGTCGCATTCGTGCATGACCATGCGGGGAATTAAAAAGCCTGGCAGTTCGATGGTTACGAGTGCATTACGCGGCCATTTTGTCACGGATCATGCTGCTCGCGATGAAGTGTGGGCCCATTTTTATCATAAAGGTTGAACTAAAAATGGTTATCGAATAGGCATTTTGTATAACACTATTTGAATTGGTAAAACATCCACATAAGAACCTAATATACCTATGAAGAATAACTCGATTTGAAGGCGGTTAGAAAGTTATTCGTGTGCGATTAGTGGGTAATCTTGGTTAGATAGTCATCGATTATAATGAAT
>JBAXUS010000217.1:0-9840 GCA_037129555.1 Planctomycetota bacterium | reverse complement strand
CATGTCAGGTATGCCTCCTGATAAATATGTAAGATAATTAGTGAACGGGGTAATAGGGCCATTGCCCTCAAGGGGAGAGGGAACAGCGGCGCAAGTCTGATCATGCAACGGGATATCGTGCGACTCAATAATTCGGATTTACGCCGCATTCGAGCCCGACTATAATCATTATCTTAAATCGGGGCCGTGCTTCGCCCCGCACGACCATCTTTCGGAGAGTCTCATGCGCAGTATTCCATTCGTCAAAATGTCCGGCACCGGCAACGATTTCATCATGGTTGACAATCGCGGTGGATTGTTGAAGGAAGGCGAGGCCGCTGAGTTGGCGCGCACCGCGTGCCCGCATCGCATTGCGGTGGGTGCTGACGGTGTGATTCTCGTCGATAAAGCCAGCAAGCCTGGACATGATTTGCGCATGCGGATTTTCAATGCCGACGGTTCGGAAGCGGAAATGTGCGGCAACGGGTCGCGCTGTTTCGCGGTGTTCGCAAAGCAGCTTGGAGCAGCGGGCGGCGAGCAATCCATCGACGTGATTCCCGGGACGCTTAACGCGGTCGTCGCTGTGGATGGTTCATCCGCGAAAGTACAACTCTCGCAACCTTCGCGCGTCGAGCACATCACGAGCATCAACGTGCTGGGGCGCGATGTTGACATGTATTTCCTGAACACGGGTGTGCCTCACGCGATTCAATTTGTAGATGATGTCGCCGCTGTGGATGTGAAAGCGGCGGGCGCGTGCATTCGCTATCACGAGGCGTTCAAGCCCAAAGGCACGAACGCGAATTTTGTCCAACTGATGGGCAACAACACGATCAAGATCCGGACGTATGAACGCGGCGTTGAAGACGAGACGCTGGCGTGTGGAACCGGTTCGACGGCGGCAGCTATCGCGGCTGCGTTTGCTCACGGCTATCAATCGCCGGTGAACGTGATTGCGGGCGGCGGGACGTTGACGATTCATTTCACGTTGAGCGGTGACCAGGCGGCTCGCCCATACCTCGAAGGCGCGGTTGATACGGTGTATAAAGGTGAGTACCTTTGGAAGTAATTTGAGTGCAGAAACACTCATACAGGAGTGATCGCTGTTTATTGGGATTTTTCACAATGTCGCCGACTAAAATCGCTGCTCCGGTCCTGATCCTTTCGTTCGTTTGGGTACTCTCCGCGCCTGCGCTGGCGTTGAAGCCGTTTCTCGGAGAGGTGCGCAAAGCGTTTAATCTCGGCGAAGACGAAGGCAGTTGCCGCATTTGCCACACGTTCGACGATACGAAAAAAGAGAAGCCGACCGAGCACAACGTCAACGCGTTTGGCAAGGATTTAAGCCGCAACAAAACGTTTCGTTCGCTGGGCGAATTGGAAGAAGTTGAAGTGTTGAACGACAAACAGATGGCCGGGGTGCGCGCCGCATTGCTTGAAATCGCACGGTACGACAGCGATGGCGATGGTGCGAGCAACATTGAGGAATTGAAACTCGGCACCGGCCCGGGCAATCCCAAGAGCACTCCGACGGCTGACGAACTCGCAAAGTACCGCAACGATCATCCCGACACAACGCCCATCGCGAAACCGGCTGAAGCCAGCGGCACGAAAAAGTCGCGCAAAAAAGAAGACGACTAAAAAGGAGCGGCGGCACTCTTGCCGCCGTGTGGCACCCATTGATCGTTACGGAAGCGACTTCCTCCATCCCACCACTAACGCACTCAGCCGCGCAACGTCATCTGTTTTTTGCGCGGCGAGATTCGTGGTTTCGTTTGGATCAACAGCGAGATCGTAGAGTTCCGCGCCAGTTCCATCCGCATTGATCAGCAATTTTAAATTCCCATCACGCACCGCGAGGTTCGGACTGCGCGCGCCCGGTTCGCGGGGAAAAAGATAATCGGCTTTGCGCCCGTATTCCCAAAACAACGGCTTGTCGCGTTTCACTGGAACGCCCGTCCAAACTCCGCTGGCGTTGAAGCCGTCCACCGTCGCGCCAACCGGCATCGGAATTCCCGCGAGTGCGCAGACCGTCGGAAAGAAATCGATCGATCCCAGCACGGTCGTCGTATCCGTCGCATTTGCCGGGACGTGTCCGGGCCAGCGGACCAGAAACGGCTCGCGAATTCCGCCTTCGTATAAGCTCCATTTCATGCCGCGCAATCCGCCCGTGCGCTGGCGTTGGAACGAGGGCTCAGGGCCATTGTCGCTCGCGAAAATCACGACCGTATTTTTATCGAGACCTTCCGCTTTCAGGAAGTCGAGCACCCGCCCGATTTCGCGGTCGTAGCGCCTCAGCACCGCGTTGAATTTCTGATGCGATTGCGGCGTTTGAGCGACATGCGGAAGCTCTTCGGGATCCGGCGTGTGTGGCGTGTGAACGTCCTGGGGCCAGAACTCGACGAAGAACGGTTTGTCTTTATGGCGCTTGATGAAGTCCATTGATTTGTCCGCCCAAAAGCCGGTGAATTCATAGCGCGCGAGCATCTTCCCATCGACTAATTCAGGCTTGGCAAAGCCGAACGAATTGATGCGCGGGCCGCAGCCTTCGATGTTCACGTGATGCTCGTCGTAACCGTATTCTTTCGGCAACGGCGCGTCTTGAACATCGCGCCCGCCACCCATGTGCCACTTCCCAAAATGCGCGGTCGCGTAGCCAGCGTCATGCAGTGTTCTGGCAAGCGTCGGGGCTTTGGGGTCGAGCCAATTGACGCACTCATGCGCCTGATTGCCCGCGCGATTGTGGAGGTAGTCATTGATCTTCCACCGCGCTGGAAAACAACCAGTCAGAAACGCCGTGCGCGACGGTGAGCAGATCGGTGATGCGACATAAAATTGTGTGAAGCGCGTGCCTTCTTTGGCGAGACGGTCGATGTTCAGCGTGGCAAGTTCCGTGTTCCCGTAACACCCCAAATCCCCCCACCCCATGTCGTCGGTGAGAATGAACAGAATGTTGGGCTTGGCTGGTTTTGCATCGTCCGCCGCGGTCAACGTCTGTGCTGCTGAAAACACGATTCCACACGCCAGCGCGATCAGATTTCGTTTCATCGATGGTGCCTCGGCTCAACCGCTTATTATTTCCCGCCACGTTCCCGTTCGAGCGCCGCGTTTTTCGAAACACGCATGCGGTCCTGGAGTGACTGCGCGGGTTCTGCGGGAGTGCGTTTGCTGACGATGTCTTTGACGTCCAGTAAAAAGCGGATGCGCATCGCGGACAACACCACAAACGCTCCGGCCAACACCACGCAGATCGACGGGCAAATCCACTCGCCGCCTTCGCCTTTTCGAGTCAACGTTTCGATTCCTAAAACATACGCGATGGGGCTGATGCGTAAGACGTGCGATTCCGGAAAAGATGGATTGGCCACAATCGCGATCCACATAAATAACGGCGGCAATGCCAACGCCATCAGCAGCAGCATGCCGCCGATTTTGAAACATCCGCGCTCGGTATACACCTGGATGTACAAGAGCATCCCGGCCACCGCGAGGCCGATGGACGCGATCATAGTCGTGAACAACGCTGCGGAATACGGGATGATCGAACCGGGCACGGACAGCTGCTTGGTATTGAGAACAAAGAGCCAGATCATCGACGTGAGAATATAAATTGCGCCGATTTCAGCCATCGCGCGGAGCGAGGGAGAATCTTGAAGCGGGTTGCTGCGTTCGAGGACGACGGCCCAGTGCCGGTCGCGTGGTTCACGCTGCACACGCCCGCGAACGAGTTCAGCGCTGGGTGTCATCGCAAACGCGAGCATGATCAATGCGAGGAGATTCATGCCGTGAAAATATTGGAGGTAGTGAATCGTCGTAAATGTAATATCAGCGCTGGCGTCTCCGAGGAGCAGCGCTTGAAAAATCAAAAATGCAATGATGCCCTGTTTGGGTGTGAGCAACGCCAATTCAGTATCCGCAATACGGCGGGATGTGATCGTGATGAACAACGCTAAGAACAGCGACGACAAGAACAAGAATCCAACAATCAACGGCAAACTCATGCCGCAATAATGGAACGTGTTGACAAACATCGAGAATGATTTGTTTGAAAATTCACGCATCAAATAAATGGGATTCATCGTGGACCAGAGTGACGTCGAATTCCAATTACCGAGGATGATGTAAAACGGGAATCCAAACAGCATCACGACGCCGGTCGCCTGATTCGTTTTTTCGACGAAGCTTGAACACATGATCCCGAAGCTGCTGAGAATCACGCCGAAGACAAGGACAACGATTTCAATATGGATGAACGAGGAGAATGACACGTCGCTGCCGATGCACGCTAGCAACGCAAACGGGACGCCCATCAAGGTGATAAAAAACGCTTCGGCGGGAGCGCCCAGCACTTTTCCGATGGTCAACTGCACCGGCCCCATGGCCACAAGGCGCTGAAAATCAAACGTGATGCGCTCTTTTTCCAGCGTGACATTTTGTGCAGCAAGCGCCACGCCGTAGAGTGAAACGGCTGCAAGCTGGATCCACACGATGGCGTAAAACGCACCGTGAAAAACTTTCGCAAACGAGATGGCTCCACCGCCACTCCAGCGACCGGAATTGGATTTCTCAATGGCAAAGGAAATGGCTATCGTCGCGCCGAAGAGCAGGAACGAGGTCATCAGATACGTGATCAGCGTTCGTGTGCGAAGCTTGGACCGGACGAGCCGGATGAATTCGGGATTATTGAAGAGGATCATGTTTTGCTCCTGAGGTCACGGAACTGCGTTTTAATTCGTCGCGCCTGTCGACAGTCGCAGGAACAAATCTTCAAGATTTTCAGACTTCGGAAAAAACGCGACGACGGGCACGTTGCTCTCGACGAGTTTCTTATGCAACGCTGGCAGATCCTCGCGCGTGCCAGTGAAACCGATTTCGAGCCGACCGTTGTCCTGCTTGACTCCGGAGACCATCGGAAGCGATTCAAGCGCTTGTATCGCCGATGCGATTGGTCCGAGCACCTCCAGAACCAAGTGCATGTGCGTGCGCGTTTCGGCCAGGATCGCATCGACGGATCCGGAGACGATCAGCCGCCCGAGTTCCATGATGCCGACCGTGTCGCACATGTCCGAGAGTTCAGTCAGAATGTGCGAACTGACGATCACGGTCGTGCCTCGGTCGCGCAGCGTCTTCAATAAATCGCGCAAGGCGATGCGCGCAATCGGATCGAGGCCGTTGGCGGGTTCGTCGAGCAACACGATCTTCGGATCGTAGACGAGCATCCGCGCGATGCCCAGCCGTTGCCGCATTCCGCGCGACAACGCACCGACCATCGCGTCGCGTTTGTGTGTCAATTGGACGAGATCGAGAACGCTGTCAAGTTTGTCGTACGACGATGCAACCTGATACGCGCCGCAATAATAATCGAGGTATTCCCAGACTTTCAGATCGTCATACAGCCCGAACGTATCGGCGAGGTAGCCAATGCGGCGGCGCACTTCGACGGGATGCGTGGCGGCGTCGATTCCATCGATGGTAATTGTACCGGACGAGGGGCGCAGCAGCGTTGCGAGCATGCGCAGCGTCGTCGTCTTCCCGGCGCCGTTGGGGCCGATGAAGCCGAAGATCGTGCGCTCAGGGACTTCGAGCGCGACATCGGTGACAGCATTGAACGCGCCGAATTTTCGGGTCAGTGCGCGGGTCTTGATCACACGGCCTCCTTCGTCAACTTCCCTATATGTAGCACGGGCTTTTAGCCCGTGAATGTCGCACATCGAACGAACGCTACAGTTTCCGCATGACGCGCGCAATCTCTTCGGCAACTTTCAACGCACGCAGACCATCGTGGCCATCCACGAGCGGTTTAACATGCCCGATGACACACTCCGCGAAGCTTGCGAGTTCGGCTTCCAGCGCGGGTGTTTTGTCGCCTTTCAGCACGACGCGCTTGACCAATTTTTCGAGTTGAAACGTTAGTGCAGCCATGCCAATCGACGCGAGGCTCAGCGTGGCCGGATTGATTTCGCCGCTCTTTAATGCCTCGGATTTTTCGATGTACACGCCTTCGTTTTCGAGCAGGTTCAGCGAGAGGTAACCGCTGTCCTGGAAAATGCGCCACTTGCGTTCTTTCTTCAACGACACACGGCTGGCTGCGACGGAAGCGACGGAAGTCGGGAACTCCAAGCGCGCGTTGGCGATGTCGTCGGTCGTCGAAAACACGGGCGCTCCGGCGGCGTAGACATGCAGCGGTTCTTCGTGCGCGATGGACAGCGCGAGGTCGATGTCGTGGATCATCAAATCGAGCGTGACACTGACGTCGGTCGAGCGGAACGGATACGGCGAAATGCGCGTGGCATCAATGAATCGCGGGCGGCCAAAATACGGCGCGGCGGCGCGAACGATTGGATTGAAACGTTCGACGTGACCGACTTGCAGAACGCACTTATTTTTTTCAGCGAGCGCGACTAACTCGGTCGCTTCCTGGACTGTGACGGCGAGTGGTTTTTCGATCAGGCACGAGATGCCACGTTCCAGAAAATAGCCGCCGACTTCGCGATGCAGGGTCGTCGGCACGACCACGGAGACGGCATCGACTTTACCGTCAAGATGGCGGTAGTCCGAGAAAAAAGGCGTCCCATGTTTCTTCGCTTCCGCTTCGCCGCTGGGAGCGGGATCGCAGAGCGCGGCTAGCTTCAACGCCCCATCACGCTTCGCCAGTTTCGCCCAATTTTCCGCATGAAATTTTCCCAGATGACCGAGTCCGACGACACCAATGCGAAGGAGCGAGACGGGCGATGGCTTGGACATTTAAATTCCTTGGTCCGGGATTCACGTTCAACGGCATCAAACCGAAACGAAAACCCATGGGTTCATCGTACGCCGACTTTGAGCAGCGCATCAAGCGTGGAGGCGATGCCGCTAGGGGCGAGCTGGCGTGACAGGTAAACGAGTTGGCCGAGATGATAATGACCGTGCGTGACTTGGTGGGCGATGCTGTGAGCGGCCGTCGGAAACCATTGGCGTTCCAAAAACGATGGCCGGTGCAGATCGATCGGATTTAACCGCGCGAGTTGCTTCATCGCTTTTTCGTGAACGACGGTGTATTCCGCGCGCACTTCGCCCCAGGGCGGATACTCATCGTCCGGCAATTTTTCGCTCGAATGATCGAAGCAAAAATCCCACTCTTTGGAACGGAACGTTTTGCCGGTGGGCACTTCGACCAACAAATAATCTTCTGCCCAAATCATGTGCCCGGTCAACCACAGGGCGTGGTTGACGTTGTTCCGGGGCCGACGGCGGGCGGTGGACTCATCCAGTGGCGCGATGGTCTCCTTCCACTGGCGACCGACGGTCTCGATTTCGGCTTTGAAATAGGTCAGCAGGTCCATAATAGTTTCTAGTTTAGAGCTTTTTCACGGCATAAGGATGGCCGCGCTTGGACAGCACTTTGACAGAGATCATCTTCATTTCAGGACTCGGGCGGTCTTGGAAACCAGTCTTGCAGGCGCCCAATTTATCGACGATATCGAAGCCTTCGGTCACTTTGCCGAAAGCGGTGTGCTTGCCGGTCAGCCAGTCGCAGCCGTCTGTTTTTGTGACGATGAAGAATTGCGAACCGTTGGTGTTCGGGCCGGAGTTGGCCATGGCGAGGGTGTAGCGATCGACGCCGTTCGGGTTGCCTTTGAATTCGTCGGCGAAGCGGTAGCCGGGATCGCCGGTGCCGTTGCCGCGCGGGCAGCCACCTTGGATCATGAAATCTTTGATGACGCGGTGGAATGTTTTGTTGTCATAGAAACCAGCTTCGGTCAACGCGATGAAATTTCCGACCGTGTTGGGCGCGGCGTCTTCGAAGAGTTCCAGTTTGATGGTGCCGAGCGTTGTTTCCATGGCGACTACGGGATTGGCTTCAGGCATGGTGTGGATTCCTTTTAAAGGAGGATTAACGGGTTCGCGATCAAATGCACTGCGAAAAAGTATCGTCGTCAAAAGCCCGATACTTCACTCATTTCATACGGGAGGCGGGGCGTTTGATCAAGTACGGATGTGGGGCGGACGCCTGCCTTGATAAAAAGACGGGCTAAAAGCCCGTCCTACGTGATGCAAAGTAGGACGGACTTTTAGCCCGTCTAATGAATTACGATTTACTTTTTCGTCTCGTCAGCCTTGGCTGGAGTCTTGACCGGTTCAGCCGGTTTTGTTGCAGGCGTGGCTGGCGTTTTGGCCGGTTCAGTCGGCTTGGTCGCCGGAGGTGTTGTCGGCGGAACGACGGGCGGGGTTGCTCCCGGAGTCGGCGGCGTGCTCGTCGAATTACCCATCATCCGTTTGAAATCTTCCGGCGTATACGTTCCCGGACCGAACGAGCGGGATTGGTCTTTCTGCTTTTTGCTGTCGGCCAATTTGTAATCATGCGGACGTTTATTGGCGACGACTTTGGCGCTGATAATCGTGGGCAGGACATCCGGCTTTTCACCCGTGACCTTCGTTTCGTTCAACTTGTCAACGACATCCATGCCTTCGATGACTTTGCCGAAAACGGTGTGGCCACCATCTAAGTGCGGGGTGCCTTTGGGATTGGTGACGATGAAGAACTGTGAGCCGTTGGTGCCTTTACCCGTCTGACGATCTTTGCCACGGTTGGCCATCGAGACCGAGTAGCGTTCGTGCTTGTTCGTGGCTGTGTAGATTTCGTCGTCGAAGGTGTAGCCGGGGCCGCCGGTGCCGTTGCCAGCCGGATCGCCGCCTTGAATCATGAAGTCTTTGATGATGCGGTGGAACGTCAGGCCTTTGTATTTATCGCTTTCACACAATTCGACGAAATTGTCGACGGTGTCGGGGACACGGTCTTCGAACAATTCGATTTTGATCGTCCCAGCGCTGGTCACCATTTCAACGATGGGATTGGGATCGCGCTGAACTTTTTTGTAGCCTTCAGGAAGGCCGGGGCCGGAATACGCCGGGCCGGATTCATCGCAGCCGGACAAGACGAGAATGGCCATTGCCGCAAGGGCCAGCCGGGCACTGATTCGAAACATCATAATCGCAATTCCTTTAAGAACACATTGTAGACGCGTGCAAACCAAAACGGAAAAGTATAGCGATGTGCGGTGGAAACTCAATGAAAAGTATGAAAACGCAAAATTCTTCACGCGGTTTGTTTAACGCCCTGCCCCACCCCGTTCCGCTCCGCCCAATCCCGCCGAACGCTCCAGATCAAGGCCCCGAAGAAAAGCACTGCGACCCAGAATTCCAACTGTTCGTAGATGCCCCACCATTCGAAATGTTCGCGGCGGCGGGTCCAGATGGCGAGGGCGTTGTTGTCAACGATTCCGGCGGCGAATTGAACGCTTTTGTCAATTAGAAGACATCTTATATTCGAATTTCCTGCGGTGAATTCACACATTGTTTCAAATGTCTTATCATCCCGTAGAATGAATCGCTCTTTTTCTTCATAAGAATACATTAGCGATAAGGAGTACTCTCCTTTTTTGATAAGGATTTGCAGTGGTGGTCCGTTGTCGGTCCGCGGCTCATACGGCAAAGTATACACAATAGGTGTCGCATCAGTTCCATCGAAAGAAATTGAATTACATCGAAACGATGCTCCGCCCCAACTTGCATATTGACAAACAAATCGCCGGGTTGATTCATTCGGCAAAATTGCATGAATTACTCCTGTGTTTTCAGATCCTTTCCAATTCCAAAGCAATTGTCCATTTGTGCAACTGTATGCTTTAATGCCCAGATGAACGTCCGATTCAAACGGATCAATTTGACGAGTACGATAAATTGCCACATTTTTATAATCATCAAATAAACAATAATTATCATTGTCATAAGCGAGGCGTATTTCACCGAGTTGCTTCCAATTATTCACATCGTAGAACCGGAGTATTGCGTGTGGACTGTAAACAATTAGTACGTTGAACC
>JBAXUS010000216.1:0-9845 GCA_037129555.1 Planctomycetota bacterium | reverse complement strand
AACTTGTAGAGGTCGTACGGGTCCATGTTCGGCACGTCGCGTTCAGGCGCGTCGAGGTCGAGGCCCGGGTACTCCTCTTTCATGAAGGCTTCGAGTTCCGGTAGCGTTGCGCGTTCAATCGCTTTTCCGGTGATCGAGCTTTTGAACACGTAGCCGATTTTGTCCTCACCGTAGCACGTAAGTTCGAATGGAAATCGCGCTGGGATGTGGATGTGCGTGAAGAGGCGATGCTCGCCGTTTTTGATGATGCGCTTGTGTTCAACGTCGTACTGCAGGCCGAGATCGTCGAGCATCATCGTCACTGCCGAATGCGACGCCGCGAAAATATGGATGTCGATATCCGAACCTTTGCGGATGTGTCCGGTCCATGTGCTGCCGATCAGCGCAGGATGAAAACGCCGCAGGCCCTTCATCAGAATGCACGCGTCGCGGCGCATATCGCGTAGGTTGTCGGTGCGTGTGTCGCCTTCGTGAAGACACGCGAGGATCTGAACGTGATCTCGAATTTCAGCGTTTGAAGGCAGGTCTTTGGGATGGTAACGCGCATCGATGCCGACCTGACGGGCGGCTTTGCGCTTGGCTGTAAAATATTCGGACTCAGCTCGTTCGTACATCATCTGCGCTGCAATTCTAGCGATTTGCAGTCGAACACGTGGATCGGACATGATGGTTTTGTGCGCCGTTACGAAGCCCATTCAATGCGGCGCGGGGCTGTGAGACTTTTAACTGCACGATCAGGAAATACAACTTTATTTGATGCCATTACACTTAAACGGTCGGCAATCTATCTGAACGCCCCGCTTCGTAAACTGACTGCTTGTTCGTGTTTTCAGTTGGCGAAAGAGCCATCTTAATCTGAGTCAGGAGGTCGTGAGAATCGATGGGCTTCGTCACAAATCCAACCGAACCCACGAAGGGCGCGTAGGTGCGATAGAGGTTGGAATCGTACGCCGTCATAAAAATAATCGGGATACGGATGCCCTGCATTTGCATGTGCTCGGCGATCCAAAAACCATCGCGTTCCGGCATGCGAATGTCGGAAATAAGGAGGCTGGGTTTGGCGGATACGAGCAACGGCAGAACGTCTTTGTAGCCACTCGCCGAGACTACATTGTAGCCCGCGCGACGGACAATCATCGACACCACGTCCAAGACATCTTCGTTATCGTCACATACTAGAATTGTAATCTTATCGTCAGCCATAATCTCGCCCTCCTTTACTGCAGTGTACTCCGCGAGCCTCGACATTAAATAAAAAAAAACGTATTAAATTTTAATACATCATCAATGGTATAATATACATTTTAAAAATACAGAACAACCAACAGCCAAACGCGAGCCATGGATCAGTTCACCTGAATCACAAGGCACTTCAAATAGCGGCCTTGATCCAGCCCTGGCGGGATTGGATGGTCGTCGGACGCGCCGCGCCGTTCGAGGACCGAGCCGCGCCGTCCAGTTGCGCGCAAACCCGACGCAATCGCGCGTTCAAAATCCGTCTCGCTGACGTTGCCTGAACATGAGCACGTGAAGAGCACACCGCCGGGCGCGAGAAGCCGCACCGCTTGCGCGTTCAAGTCGCGATAGCCCGAAAGCGCTTGCATTATGTTGTCGCGGCTGCGAGCGAACTTCGGCGGATCGACTACAACTAAGCCGAACTGGCGATCCGCTTCACGCAGCATCTTGAAGCCTTCCGGCCACTCGGCGTGATAAAGGTCCGCGTCGTCGATGCGGTTACGGTCCAGATTCGATTTCGCCAGTCCCAGCGCTTCTTCGCTGGAGTCAATCAGCGTCAAACTCTTCGCGCCCGCTTGAGCCGCGTGAAGCGAAAAGCCGCCCGCGTAACAGAAGACATCGAGCACGTCCTGACCTCTGGCGAATTCGGCGAAGCGGCGGCGGTTCTGGCGTTGATCCAGGAACAAGCCCGTCTTCTGACCGTGTCCGAAGCGCAAATCGAAGGCGTGTTCCAGACCATTGACGCGCGCGAATTCAATTCCCGTCGGTGCCGTGCCGCGCAACGGGCCGGACTTCGGCAGATCGAGCTTTTCAATCGCGCGCGTCCGGGCGTCACCACGATCAATGATGCCGCGCGGGGCGAGACGTTCGTCGAGAATATCGAGGATCATTTCTAAGCGGCGTTCGATCCCCGACGTGCCGGATTGCACGGCCAGCCAGTCGCCGTAAACATCCACGATCAATCCGGGCAGGCCGTCGCCTTCGGAGTTGATCAAACGATACGCAGTCGTGTCGCCTTTCAAATTTTTAGCGGGATTCTCGGCTCCGAGGCCGAGCACTTTGGCGCGCAACGCCAGCGCTTCGTCAATCCGGTTTTCGATCAGCGTGTTCGAAATCGGTTCATCGTCGCGCGAGAGTAGACGCACCGCGATGGCCGAGCCGGGCGAATAAAATCCGCGCCCCATAAACGTACCGCGCTCATCAATGACACGAACGTCATCTCCCGGCGCAGGCTTCGGGCCGTCCACACGTGCGATGGCGTCAGCAAAGACCCACGGGTGACCGCCGTGCAACGGTTTGGCGCTGCCTTTTTTCAGACAGACAGCGGTCACGCGTTCGGAGCGCGGCGGGATGGCGTTGAGCTTGGCTTGGGATGGATTCATAGGAGAAACGCGATGTTCGAGGGTGTGAAAAAGTGTGTTGAAATAAAAAAAGGGGAGAGAGCCGTGGCTCTTCCCCTTTCCCTTAAAGCGTGTGACACATGGCTTACTTCTTGACTTCGTCGGCCTTCATGGCCGGAGTCGTTGCCATCATCGGAGCAGCCGTTGCCGCAGGCTTCGTCGCAGGCTTCTCTTCACCACAACCAACCAAAACAACCGTCAAAGCCAACGCCATCGCGGACAATACCAATTTGCGCATGTCTTACCCCTCCTCAAAAAAATGGTTTACAAAGTACACGTGAGAGAACTATATCGGCAATCGCTCTACTGAGAAGCAAAAATCTCAAAACCTTTAGAAAAATCTGAGAAAATTGGACGGGGGTAGTGAACGTGTGCACTAAATGAGGGAATAAATTCATTCAAGAGCCGCGCACATGGTTGCATTACCGGACTTGCGATTGTTTTCCCCTCTCCCCTTGAGGGAGAGGGCCGACGAGCCAGTTGTTCGGCTCGCGGGGTGAGGGGTGAACATTGATTAATACCAACGCACTTTTGTTAATCAACGCATACCCCTCACCCCGCGAAGGAGTACCTTCGTCGGCCCTCTCCCTCAAGGGGAGAGGGAACAGCGCCGCAAGTCCGGTGATGCAACCTCGCAGCTTGTTTGTCCACAAAAAAGTGATTCACTTTTTTCGCCCGAACACTAGGATAGTTTGTCACCTTATTATAAAGTCTCATCCACGCGCCGCGCCATTGGGCGGGCGTGTTACGCTTGTCAGGGCATTGGAGCTGCTATGAATCTCGAACGCATGTATGGTGAATGGGCCGCGTTGCGCGGAAGCCCTGTGCAGGCGCATGCTATCATCGCTGATGCTGCCACTCAGGTCATGAGCGTCAGCGACGATCAAATGCGCTGGCTAATGGTTTCGTTGAGCGACGACAAGCGCAAATTCTTCACTGCCGCGATTCTCACCGCAGCTGCCGCAGTGCCCGAGAAATTGTATCAACCGATGCTGCGCGCGGCGATTTACGAAACCAGTCCGCTCCGCGCCCAGGCCTTCGTCGAACCACTCACCAAGGCGTTCACGGTTCGCCAAGTTTATCAGCATCTGCTCGAGTTCGTCCAAAATGGCAACGACTTTGAAAAAGCGGGAGCGGTCAACGCGCTGCATTGGATCGGCGAACGCAAGACCGCGTCGGAAAAAGAGAATTCAAAACCCGACATGTCACTGATGTCGCTCGACGAAGTCAAACGCAAAGTGTATCTCAACACGTTCATTTCAAACGCCAATCTGGACGTCCGCCGCAGCATCATCACCTACGTCGATCTCGACGCGTTCACAGCCGCCCCGACGATCAAAGAACTGATCGACAAAGTCGTCAAACTGTGCCGCCAGCATCCCGACGAATACATCAAACACCGCGTCGAAGTCCAACTCGGCCGCGCAAACTCAGCCTACTCCCTGCCTGCGCGCCAGCCCATCGACGCAACGGAAAGTACGAAGAGAAGTTGGTGGCAGCAGCTTTGGAAGTAAGCACATCGTTTCGGGTTTCAGGTTTCGCGTTTCGGGTTTGACAGACGCGTCCCAACACGAAACCCGAAACGCGAAACACGAAACACCTATGTCTCTTCGAACTCTCATCACCCTCCCCTTCCTCGCCCTCTTCGCCGCGCTCGTGCTGGCGCTTGGGTGGATATTGGCGCGGGAGATGTTGGCTGAAGTTGAATCGCGTGTCGAGAGCGAACAGCGCTTTATGCTCAGCGTCGCGGCATCGCCGGGATGGCCGTTGGGCGAGGAGTCGCTGCGGCGAATTCGCAACCGGGCGGCATTGCCTTCGGACGAACCTCAGGCAGAAGGTGCAAGCGAATTCATCGTGCTCCAAAACGGAACGAGTCCGCTGACGACGCTCGCGCGCGGGAAATCTGATGGCCGTGCGCTGGGCGACGCGCTCCTCGACGAATTGAAACGCCGCCCCGAGCTCGAACCCTTAAACGAAGCGATTCAACGCCAGCGTGTGCAGCTCGCTGGGCACGACTTTTTGATGCTGTCCACGTCGCGGGCTGTGCGTGGACCGATGACGGCTCCACGCCGTTTTTTTCTTCTGCATCCGTATCTCGAAATTGAGCAGGCGAAGAACCGAACGCTGCGCCGGATCATCGCGCTGGGAGCGGCGGGACTGGCCTCGGCGCTCGCTCTGGGACTGCTGCTCGCTCACTGGATTTCGCGCCCGGTTCGGCGTCTCGCCGCTCAAGTAAAACGCGTTTCCGCAGCTGGATTGAACGACGCGCCCCTGCCCGAATCCGACGCTGAAAACACTGCGCTAGAACGTGCGGGCGGCGAAATCGGCGAATTGTCGCGCGCGTTTCGCAGCATGATGGAGAGCTTGCGACAATCGCAAATTGAACTGCTGAAAAACGAACGCCTCGCCGCAACCGGAAAACTCGCCGCGTGTGTCGCACATGAAATCCGCAACCCGCTGACGAGTCTGAGAATGACGGTGCAGATGCTGCAATCCGCATCGCAACCCTCAGCGACGTCGAAGCCTATTTCCGGGCCCAACACGCAGGAAGCTTACCGCGTGATTCTCGACGAGATCGACCGGCTCAGCCTGGCCGTTGAGGAACTCATGACGTTCGCCAGTCCGCGCCCACCACAAAAAATACCCAGCGATTTAAACGCGCTGGCGGCGGACACGCTGCGCTTTTTGGAACGGCAACTCGCCCACGCGAAAGTCCGTTCAACATTCGAAGCCGATCCCACATTACCGTCCGACCTACTCGTTGATCCGAACAAATTGCGGCAAGTGTTGGTGAATTTAATTCTGAACGCAATGCAAGCCATCGTGCGCGGAGGCGAGATTGTCGTGCGAACGCGCTGGGACGGATCGCGCGCAGTTCTTGAAGTCCAAGACTCCGGCCCCGGCATCGCGCCCGATATCCGTGCAACGATGTTTGAACTGTTCGCGTCGACAAAAGCAGGCGGCGGTGGAATGGGCCTGGCCGTCGCAAAACAAATCGTAGAAGAACACGGCGGAACGATCAGCTTCGAGAGTGCGCCGGGCCGGACGATCTTCCGCGTCGAACTGCCGTTCCTCAGTTTTTAACGAACGATTTGCTCTGCAAAAATTCATAGAACCGATCAGGCCAGCCAGCAAGCGCACCTTTGCTTGTCGGGCGGAGTCCGAAGCCGTGCGCTCCGGTCGAATAGATGTGCAACTCCGCTTGCGCGCCGATGCGTTTAAATCGGAGATATGCTTCTGCGAGGCCTTCAGAGATGTCTTGCCGGTCGTACGCAGAACACGCAAGAAACGCGGGCGGCGCGTCTTTTGTAGGCTGGATGTCGCCTGAACGACCCGGATAAATCAGCACTTGAAACGCGGGCCGCGCGTTCTGTTTTTCGATGACGTCGTCAGAGTCCGCCTTACCTTCGCCGGGCCGCATGCACGCCAGCGCGGCCAGTTCGCCACCCGCTGAAAAGCCCATTGCGCCGAGCCGATTGGGATCGAGATTCCATTCGGCTGCGCGCGACCGGATCAGCCGCATAGCGCGCTGCGTGTCGGCCAATGCGTGCTGCTCGATGGTGTAAGTCGAACCTTCTTCGCGCGCGAGGCGGTGCTTCAAAATAAACGCAGCGATGCCGTGATCGCGCAACCATTCTGCGATGTAGCGCCCTTCGTGATCGACGCACAACACGCGATGTCCGCCGCCGGGAATGACCAGCACGGCGGCTCCGTTGGCTTTGTCTTTTGCGGGTACATACGGCGTAATCGACGGCTTGTGAACCGACGACACCTGCCGCTCGCCCCCGGGCGATGTCTTCACGATTTCAGCCGCCGTCTTACCTTCTGATCCCGGCGCGCCGTTGGTCCAGAGAAGAATTTCAGCAGGCGCTTCGCCTGCAAACAGAGAGGCGGTAAACACGACAAAATAGAGTGCGAGTGTGTTCAATTTCATGATGTATGAATCCTGTGTTGACGAGGCCGGATAAAAACGTTTCATCCCGCCGAAGCGTGGGTATAATTGATGAGTGTATGACGCGCGTTCGATGCCGTCCATTTATTTTGCTGAGAATCGACCGGTTCCATGGCGCTCCCTGATTACCTTAAATCCCAATTCGACGCACTGCCTGACGCTCCGGGTGTGTACATCTACAAAGACGATACCGACCGCGAAATTTATGTGGGCAAAGCCAAGTCGCTGAAGAAACGCGTCCGCCAATATTTCGACGAAGGCCGCCCGTTCGACCGTAAAACGTTCGATCTTGTCGCGCGCATCCGACACATCGATTTCATCGAATGTAACTCCGAAGTGGAAGCGTTTCTGCTCGAAAATCGGATGATCAAAGATTTACAACCGATCTTCAACATGCGCTCGAAAAGCGACATCAGTTTTCCCGTCGTCGAAATCACCGGCGAAGAATTTCCCCGCGTGAACGTGACGCGTGATCGTTCAGCCAAGGACAGCACCTTCTACGGCCCCTTCATCAGCGCGACGTGGCTGCGCGTGGCGCTTCAGATTTTGCAGCGCGTCTTCAAATATCGCACGTGCTCGCTCGATATCAAAGAGGGCGATCCGAAAAATAATTACTTCCGCCCGTGCCTCGAATACCACATCGGCCGTTGCAAAGCGCCGTGCGCGAATCTGCAAACCGCCGCCGACTACAAAACCGACATGCGGCGGCTCACTCATTTTTTGCAGGGCCATTCCAAAGACGTCGAACAGGAACTTGAACGCGACATGCGCGCCGCCGCGAAGGACCGGCGCTACGAAGACGCCGCTGCTTTGCGTGACACGCTTAAAGCCATTCAAAGCCTACGCGACAAAGGCTCGTTGACTGATGGCCTCGAACCCGGCGTGCTGCACATCGATCCCAAAGATGGTGTCGCGCAATTACAAACGATCCTCAACATCGCACACGCCCCGCGCCGCATTGAAGGCATCGACATCGCGCATTTGCAGGGCCAGGAGACTGTCGGTTCGCTCGTCAGTTTTGTCGATGGCCTGCCGTCGCGCGAGCAGTACCGGCGCTTCAAAATCAAGAGCCACTCCGGCAACGATGATTTTGCAAGCATCCGCGAAGTGGTCGCACGACGTTACAAACGGCTGAACGACGAGGGGCTCGCCATGCCCGATCTCGTGTTGATCGACGGCGGCATCGGGCAACTTCACGCGGCTCAGGAAGCGCTGAACGCGCACGGTATCAAGGTGCCGTATCTGGCATCACTCGCCAAAAAAGAAGAAATCGTCTACACGCTCGATCACACCGAAGGCCTGCGCATTCCGCGCCGCTCTCCCGCGCTGCGAATGCTGCAATTCGTCCGTGACGAAGCCCACCGTTTCAGCCGACATTACCATCATATATTGCGGCGCAAACGCGTGATCGGGGAGTGAGACCAGTAGAACTCGAGGGCGTGCTTACTCGAATTTTCCCAGTTCAGGCGTCCTGTCCAGCGGAAGTGTCACGCGTGTTTTTTCGCGCGCGCTTTTGTAGACCGCGAGGATGATTTCGACGGCTTTGCGCGCTTCCGTTCCGTCCACCATTAACTTCGATCCGCCGTTGAGACTGGCGACGAAGTTTTCGAATTGGCGCTGATGGCCCACGAACGAAATCGCGCGCGGGTCGGACGCGCCGCCATTGCCCTTGTCTTCTTTCGGCGGGCCACAATCGATGCGTACCTGCGCGTCGCCGGGCTCTTCTTTTTCAAATTGGCAGACCGAAAGATGTCCGCCTTTGAGCCACGCGGAACCTTTCTCACCGCTGATCTGCACTTCGGCAGGCTGCCCCGGATACATCGCTGTGCTGCCAACAATTGCTCCGAGCGCACCGCTCTTGAAACGCAACGCGGCTACGGCGGAATCTTCAACTTCGATGCGTTCATGAGCCAGACAATCCGCGTACGCCGTCAATTCCGAGACCGGCCCAGCGAACCATTGCAACAGATCGATTTGATGAATCGATTGATTCATCAGCGCGCCACCACCGTCGAGTTTCCACGTGCCACGCCAACCACCCGAATCGTAATAGGCCTGAGTGCGATGCCACGGAATCAATGCAGTGCAGACGGTCAACCGGCCGAAACGACCTTGGTCCAACGCGGCGCGAATTGCTTGAGCTCCATTGGTCGAACGCGATTGAAACACGCCACCCAACGTCACACCGTTCTTCGCACACGCGTCGATCATCGCGTCGCAGCGTTCCAGATTTATTTCCATCGGCTTCTCGCTGACGACATGCTTCTTCGCGTTCGCGGCGGCCACAGCGGGTTCAAGGTGCGAGCCGGACGGTGTGGCGATGGTCACGATTTCAAGGCCGGGCGTTTTTAGGAATCGGTCGTAATCGCCGACGATGACTTCGACACCGAATTCGGCTGCAAATTTCTCGGCACGTTCACCGCCGTTACGCGAGAAGGCGCAGAGCAAGCGACCACCGTCCATGGCCTGAATCGCTTTCGCATGAAAATCAGCGATCGATCCCAGCCCGACAATTCCGAACCCGCGACCGGAAGACAATGACATTCTGAGGCACTCCTTATTTTTATGGGTTAAGAGGGTCGCGATTTATTCGTCGACGGTCTTGCTGTTGGGTGTTGCGGGTTTGCCAGTCTCGGTGTTGATTTTGACGCGCGCGAAGACATGAATATCGAGGAGCTTTAAAAGATTGTCAGCACGTTTGGGAAAGGCGTCTGCGGGTGTCGCCCAGACCATTAAATACGCTCCGGTGTCCGCTGCTTTTTTGAAGGACTGGAGAATATTTTCGAACGGTTCATCTTTACCTTCTTGAATAATCGGCACCATAACGGGAAGCGAACCCAGGCGCAGACACAACCGCGCAACATCGTCCCAATCGTCGGATTCCGTAATCGTGCGTTTTCGTCCTGGGGCAGAATCACTGGCGATGAAAACGACTTCCGGCTTTTCTTTGAGCAGCACTTCGGGAAGCGCGGCGAGCAGCTTGCGCGGGGCACCGTTGGCTCCGACTAATTTCGGTGAAAATGGCATGGCATGCCACGCCGACGACAATTTCGGCAGCGGCGACTTTTCTGTGTAAGCCGGCCCAATAAAAAGCGCGGTGCCCGCTGTGACCGTTTTGGACGGAAAAGACTTTTGGAGCTTGGTGACGAATTCAGGACCGAAGAGCATCCCGCCATCGTCGAACGACCGTTTCGGCGCTTTGGCTGCGAGCTGTTCGGGGCTGTTTGGATCGACCGTTGGTGGTGGCGGCGTGGGGG
>JBAXUS010000215.1:0-9881 GCA_037129555.1 Planctomycetota bacterium | reverse complement strand
GGATGAATCAGATGCGTCAGATTAGTTCAAGCGCTTTACCCCTCACCCCTAACCCCTCTCCCTCAAGGGGAGAGGGGGACCGTAAAACGAACGATTTAAAACAGAACCAATTCAGGAGTTCAAAAATGAAAATGAATCGAGTGTCGATGTTCGCGTTAGTCGCGATGCTCTCCGTCGTGGCGACGGCTGCCGTTCGTGCAGGCGACTGGCCTCAATGGGGTGGAACGATTTTTCGCAACATGATCACGGATGCCACAAACCTTCCCGAGTCCTGGGACCCGGGTCCGAAAAATAAAGAGACTGAAGAATACGATACGACCAAATCCAAGAATCTGAAATGGATCGCCAAGATTGGTTCTCAGACGTACGGCAACCCGACGGTTTCTGGCGGCAAGATTTTCATCGGTACGAACAACACGTCGCCGCGTCACGAAAAGCGCAAAGACGACATGGGCGTGTTGATGTGTTTTAACGAAGAGGACGGCAAGTTTCTCTGGCAGCTCACGACGCCGAAATTGAAATCCGGAAAAGTGAATGACTGGGAATTGCTCGGATTATGTTCCTCTCCGACCATTGATGGTGACCGTGTTTACGTCGTGACGAACCGCTGCGAATTGCTCTGCTTGAGCACCGGTGGTCTAGCGAAAGGAAATCTCGGACCGTTCAAAAATGAAGGCCAATATGCAATCGATCCAGATGCGTTGAAGGGCAAGAAGCCGGACGATTTTGCGAACGTCCCGACAGACGAAAATGGCGCGGACATCATCTGGCGTCTCGACATGATCGACGAACTCGGTGTCTTCCCGCACAACGCCAGCAACTGCTCGGTACTGATCGATGGCGACAAAGTGTATTGCTGCACGTCCAACGGCGTGGACTGGGGTCACGACAACATTCCCGCGCCCGAAGCGCCGAGCTTTATCTGCGCGAACAAGATGACGGGAGAAGTGCTGTGGGTGGACGACATCGGGATGGGCAAAGCTGTTCGTGCGGACTGCGGTTTGAAGCGCGCGATTTTTCATGGACAGTGGACATCGCCGTCGCTCGGTGTGGTGAATGGAAAGAAGCAGGTTTTCTTCGGGGGCGGCGACGGCTTCTGCTACTCGTTGGACGCTGAAACTGGAAAGGTCGTGTGGAAAGCCGACTGCGTGTTGCCGATGCAGAAAAAGAACGCGAAGGGTTTCATTCTGTATCCTGACTATAAGGGGCCGAGCGAAATTAATGCGACGCCTGTGCTCTACAAGAATCGCATTTATGTTCCGAATGGCCAGGACCCAGACCACGGCGAAGGCGTCGGCGTGTTGACGTGCTTGGACGCGACGAAGACTGGCGACATCACCGACAGCGGCAAGCTCTGGATCTATGACAAAATCAACCGCAGCATTTCAACGTGTTCGATTGTGGACGGACTGCTCATCGTCGCGGACTTCTCAGGCAACATCCACTGCCTCGACCCCGAAACGGGCAAGCCGTATTGGGTCTACGAAAGTGGCTCGCACATTTGGGGGTCGACGCTTGTCGCCGAAGGTCGCGTCTATTTCGGAAACGAAGATGGTGATTCGATTGTGCTCGCCGCTGACAAAGAAGGCGCGATGGTTGATGGCAAGAAGACCGGAAAAGTGCTGAGCAAGACCAGCGTTGGACAGGCGATCTATGGAACACCGATCGTCGCCAACGGCGTGATGTACATCGCTACTCAATCGCATTTGTTCGCGATCAAGAAGAAGTAAAATCGAATGCCGGGTGCCACGGAGCAGTACGCAGCTCCGTGCTTTTGTGTGTAAGCAACATCCAATGATGTGATCCAATTTTGTGAACCATTCGAGATCAACAGAATGAAAAAACTAGGACTCGTCTTGTTCGTGCTGTGTGTGTACGCACTGCATCAAGATTACTGGTACTTTGACAAACTCAACATCCATCTCGGTTTTTTGCCGGTGGGATTGTGGTATCACGCGTGTTTCGCGTTGCTGTGTTCGTTCACGATGTGGGTGCTCGGTCGCCTCGTGTGGCCGGAACATCTCGAAAAAGTTGAAGCCGAAGTGCTCAAGCAGCCGAGCAAAGGGGAGGGGCACTAAATGGTTCCGTTGATCGTCATTGGCGTCTATCTCGCCATTATTCTCTACATCAGTATTTTTGCATTTCGGCAGGGCAAATCGACGGGCGAAGATTTCTTTCTCGCCAGCCGCACGATTGGTTCTGTGGTTTTCTTTCTATCGCTTTTTGCAACGAATATGACGGCGTTCGCGATTCTCGGCAGCTCCGGTCTCGCGTACCAGCAGGGCATCGGCGTATTCGGATTAATGGCGACATCGTCCGGACTGATCATTCCGTTGTCACTCTTCTTTATCGGAACGCGATTGTGGGCGCTGGGCAAAAAGCACGGCCACATGACGCAGGTTCAATACTTCCGGGATCGTTGGGAATGTGGAAGCATTGGCACGGTGATTTTCGTGCTCAGCGTCGCGATGCTCGTCCCTTATATGATCATCAGCATCATCGGGGGCGGACGCGTTCTGCAGGACATCAGCCAATATAAAGAGATGATCAACGGCGTCGAGACGGTGTGTCATTACATCAACTATTGGCAAGGGTGTTTGATTGTTGCCGTGACCGTGACCGTGATCGTGTTCTTCGGTGGGATGCGCGGTACGGCGAACGTGAATATCTTTCAGACGATTTTGTTCCTGTTGTTTGGATTCGTGGCCGTTTACGCGATCAGTCATGAGATTGATTTCGGTGCTGTGGTTGCGAAGTTGGGTGAGGACAAAACGAAGTCGTATCTCGTGACGCGCTCGCGCATCGATCCGTGGTTTTTCTGGAGCTACACGCTCGTGCCGTTGTCATCGATCATGTTTCCACATATGTCGATCATGTGCTTGTCCGCGCGAAAAGTCTCCGCGTTTAAACGCACCGTGATCATCTATCCCATCGCTATCATGTTGATCTGGCTGCCGTGCGTATTCCTCGGTGTCATAGGAGCGGCTACGATTCCCGGATTGGAAGCCGGCAAAACGGACGGCATCCTCTTGTTGATGCTCGCGAAATATGCGCACCCGATTCTCGCCGGGATTCTCGGAGCCGGGATCATCTCCGCCGTGATGGGTTCGGATTGTCATCAAGTACTGGCGATCAGCACGATGTTCACGAAGGATATTTTCTCGTATTATGGCGGCGATAAAAAGTACGGAGAAAAGGGCGTCGTATGGTTTGGTCGGGCGTTCATTATTTTGATCACAGTCGTCGCGTACATCATTGCGCTGTACACGAGTCAGAACATTTTCGAACTGGCCGTGCGCTTCGCGTTTTCGGGATTCGCAGCGATGGCACCGGTGATGTTGGCCGCGCTGTTTTGGAAACGCAGCACGAAATACGGCGCACTGGCATCGACGTTGGTCGTCGGTGGACTGCTTGTGTTCTTCTACATTCTGTCGAGCAAATTCGCTCCGAGCAAAGATCCGAAAGTCATTCTGATGCCGATCACGGATTTCGCGCTCGGTGGCAAGTACTTGTTGTCATGGGCCAAGAACGGTGACATTCGATTCTTCAACATGCACACCGTCGTACCGATGGTGTTGGGTTCGGCTATTGCGATGGTCATCGGATCGTTGTTGACGCCGCCGCCGAGCAAAGCCACAATCGAAAAATACTTTCCGCTGAATGAAGCGGTCTAAATTAAGAGCATCTAAAACAAGGAAGGAATTACATTCATGAGCGACAACAAGCAAACGGCAGCCGCCGCAAAAGATAAACTGAACGCGCATTTGCGCGAGATTATTAAGTGGCATTTTTCGCCGGAAACGGGTTCACCTTTCTGGTTGGACTGGGCTAAGAAAGCCGGTTGGAATCCGATTGAAAAAATCAGCACGATTGAAGATATGGGTCTCTTTCCGCACTTCGAAGACGACTGGTTGCGCGACGAACCGAACGAACGCTGGGTGCCGAACGCGTACAAGGACCGCCCGTTCCACATTTTTGAAACCGGCGGCACGACCGGCATGCCCAAGCAACGCGTGAGTTGGGATGATCACAAGATCGACTACTCGGAATTTTCAAACACGCTCGACGATAAATTCTTTCCGAAGGGTTCGAAGTGGTTGATGCTCGGACCGACCGGCCCCCGCCGCTTGCGATTGGCCGTCGAACACCTTGCGAATGTGCGCGGCGGTTCGTGTTACCACGTCGATCTTGATCCGCGTTATTTCACGAAATTACTCGGCCAGAAAAAGTTCGATGAAGCGAAGGAATACAAGAACCACATCATTGATCAAGCTGTGATGATTTTGAAGAACCGCAAAGGCATCAACTGTCTATTCACGACCCCGAAACTGCTCGAAGCGCTGGGTGAAAAAATCAACGTGACCGACGCGGGTATCAAAGGCGTCTTCTGCGGCGGCACATCGATGACCGCTCAGATGGTTCGCTTCCTGACCGAAGAAGTCCTCGAAAACAAAGCGGCGTTTGTCCCGACCTATGGTAACACGTTGATGGGGCTGGCATGCAGCCGCCCACTGAAGGAAGAAGACAACTGGAGCGTCACATACTACGCTCCGCAACCGCGCGCTGTGCTGCGCGTCGTCGATCCGAAGGATACGTCGAAGACAGTCGATTATGACGCGTGGGGCCGTGTGGAATTGACGACGCTGACCAAAGAAATTTTCATCCCACGATTCTTGGAACGCGACGAAGTCATGCGCCGCGTGCCGTGCGACTTGTACCCGTGGGACGGCGTTGGCGAAGTGCGGCCGTTTGGGATGCTTGAGAAGAAGGTTGTTGAAGGCGTGTACTAAACGGCTTATTTGTCATTTGTGATTTGTCATTTGGCATTTGTTATTTTTGTTGATCGGATGACGAACATGAATGGGGAGGCTGGTGATTTTTCGAATGCGCAGGAGCGAGCCAATCAGCTGGAGGAACGGTTGATTGATTTTGCAGTTCGAATTATCAAACTTTCTGAACGGTTACCCAGCAGCCCAACGGGAAAACATTTGGCTGCGCAAATTATGAGATCTGGGACGTCGCCTGCACCGAATTACGGTGAGGCTCGTGGGGCAGAGAGTTATTCCGATTTTGTTCATAAATTAGGAGTGGTATTAAAGGAGTTGAATGAGACGTTCATTTGGTTGCGGATCATTCATAAAAGTGGTTTGTTAAAACCGGAGTTGATGGATGGAATTATTCAGGAGAACGCAGAGTTGTGCAAGTTAATCACTGCGTCTTCAACGACCGCAAAAAGCAAATTGAAGAGCGTCAAAAAGCGTAGTTAACCCAGTTATTCATTTAATTGCACTTAACCACAGTTACATTAGCACCAGGCGCGAGAATGCGGCAAATGACAAATAACAAATCACAAATTTCAAATGACAAATGCCGTTAAAGTCGCGCCAATAAATCAGAGGCCAACCCAAATGCACATCCCCGTTCTTCGTCTCGGCAAGCCTTACACCTCACTCGACAAAATCGATGTCGTCGCGCATGCGACCGGCGAGAAGCTGATTCAGGTCAGCCAGGTTAATGCCGGGATCATTCGGCGTGATTTGCCGAAGTATGCGGCGTCTCGCGATGCGCTGCAAAAATTCACGGTCGAAGAATTGCTCGCGATGTCGAAGAAGGCGGGCGCGTACTTCATGGAAGGGACGTTGCCGCTGGGCGACGGGGCGACGCAGAGCGCTGACGATTACGTCAAATACTTGAGCGCCAGCAGCGGCCTGCCTCACAACATGGTCCGCCGCAACATGGGTAAAGTGAACCATCTCTTCGTTGAGATGCGGACGATTTTGAACGGCCTCACGCGCAACATGGATCTGCGTGTCTTTGATTCGGGGCGTACGTACGATGGCCCAGCGCTGAGTTTCTATCCAACCGCGACCGCGTTGGGCGTGGTGTTGCCGAGTAATTCGCCGGGCGTGAATTCGCTGTGGATGCCGAGCTTGGCGTTGAAGATTCCAGTCGTGTTGAAGCCGGGGCGCGAAGAGCCGTGGACACCGTTTCGCATCATTCAGGCGTTCATCGCGGCGGGCGTACCGGCGGAGGCGTTTGGTTTCTATCCGACCGATCACGAAGGTGCGGCGGAGATCGTAAATTCGTGTGGGCGCGCGTTGCTCTTCGGCGACGACAACACGACGGCTCGCTGGGCAAATAATCCGAACGTGAACATCCACGGGCCGGGGCGCAGCAAGATTATCATCGGTGATGATTGCATTGAAAACTGGCGCGACTACATCGGCATTATGGCCGATTCGATTTGTCAAAATGGCGGGCGCAGTTGCGTGAATGCGTCGGCGGTTGTGGTGCCGAAATACGCGAAAGAAATCGCGGATGAACTTGGCAAGCGGCTCGCTCCGATTGCGGCGGCGAAGCCTGACGATCCAAACGCGGCGCTCTCGGCGTTTGCGAATGTGAAGATGGCTGAGTACATGGACTCGGCCATCAACGACGGATTGAACACACCCGGCGCTGAAGACGTCACGATGCGGCTGCGCGGCGGTGTTGAACGTAAGCAACTTCTGGACGGCGGGACGTACATGCGCCCGACGCTGATCCATTGTGAGAACTTCGATCACCCGCTGGCGAACCGTGAGTTTTTGTTTCCGTATGCGAGTGTCGTCGAAATGGCTCAGGCTGAAATGCTGCCGCGCATCGGACATTCGCTGGTCGTCACGGCGATCACGAAGGACGAGGCGTTCATTGAAAAGCTGTTGGCGACACCGTTGATCGACCGCTTGAATGTTGGGCCGGTTTCGACGATGCAGGTTGCGTGGGATCAGCCGCATGAAGGCAACTTGTTCGAGTTCCTTTATAAGCGCCGCGCGATTGTGTATTCCGATGCGCCGAAAAAAACAGCTCCCGCCGCAGCATCATTCTCGCCGACTGAGATTACTGAATTCAATTTCCATTCACGGACGCGCTTGGTTTTTGGAACGAATTCGCTGGAATCGCTTGGGAAATATGCGGTCGAATACGGCGCGAAAACGGTGTTGATTGTCACCGATGCCGGGATCGCTGCAGCCGGCCACGCGGCGCGCGCGGAAGCGATTTTGAAGAAGGAAGGGTTGGCGGTTCACACGTTTGATCGAGCGAAGATTAATCCGTCGACGCGCGAGGTCTCGGACTGTGTGGAATTCGCTCGCGATCTGAACATCAATTTTATTGTCGGGCTCGGCGGCGGCAGCAGCATGGACACCGCGAAGGGCGCGAATTTCATTCTGACCAACGGTGGGAAGATGGCCGATTATTGGGGCATTAACAAGGCCACGAAGCCGATGCTGCCGATGATTGCGGTTCCGACGACGGCTGGCACGGGAAGCGAAGCGCAGTGTTACGCGCTCGTTGCTGACGAACACACACATCAGAAAATGGCATGCGGCGACGACAAGGCGTATCCGGTTGTCGCGTTGCTCGACCCGGCGTTGAGCGTGACGTGTCCGCGCGCAGTGACGGCGGCGACGGGCATCGACGCGATTTCGCATGCGATTGAATCGTACGTTTGCTCGGTCCGCAATCCGGTCTCGCAGCTGTTTTCGCGCGAAGCATGGAAGCTGGCGAACGGCGCGTTTGAAACAGTGTTGAGTGAACCGTCGAACCTAGAAGCACGCGGACAGATGTTGCTGGCGAGCGCGTACGCCGGGCTGGCGATTTCGCAATCGATGTTGGGAGCGACGCATTCAGCGGCCAATCCGTTGACGGCGAATTTCGATGTGTTGCATGGTCGCGCGATTGCGATCATGTTGCCGCATGTGATTGCGTTCAATGCGAAAGATCCGCAAGCGGCTGCGTTGTACACGGAACTTGCGCATGTGAAAAATATGCCGAAAGCCGCGACGCCGGTGCAGGCGTTGATTGCACGAATCAACGGCATGGTGAAGGCGGGCGGACTCCCAGCGAATTTGGATGCGGTCGGCGTGTCGCGTGATGCGATTGGAAAATTGAGCGACGAAGCCGCACAGCAATGGACGGCGAAGTTCAATCCGCGCACGATTACTGCGGCTGATTTTAAGGCGCTATACGATGCCGCGTTCGGTCCGGGCGCGACAGGTGTGTGCTAGTGATCGGTTCGCAATCAGAGGACAACTCCATGTCCGACGCCGGGAAAGATAATTTTTTGAGATGGCTCGTGTGGCCGACCGTGGCGATATTTTTGTTTATGGTTACGTTGCCGGGCATTTGGTTTGGTGGATCTGGGCCCGCCACTCGAACGCAGAAGACGCAGGTTGCCACCAGTGCTGGGACATCCTCGTTACCTGACGTTGCCGTAGTGGAGCCTGTGATCAACTGGCCGTTGTTCCACGGCAATGCGGCGTTGACCGGTTATGTCGACGTCAAACTTCCAGACAAACCGGAGGTGTTATGGCGCTTCAAGACGAAAGACAAGTTGCCGATCAAATCGTCGCCGATTATTGCGGACGGACGCGTGTACTTCGGTTCGTTCGATGATTCGCTCTACGCATTGAACGTGGCTGATGGAAGTATTGCCTGGAAGGCGGAGGCGGGCGCGACCATTGAAGGGACGCCGTGTTACGCAAACGGGATTGTTTACGTCGGGTCGTTGGACACCAACGTCTACGCGTTCGATGCGAAAACGGGGAAGCCGGTATGGACATTCAAGACGGGCGACGCAGTCAAAGGCGGTCCGAATGTGGTGAACGGAAAAGTGCTGATCGGATCGTACGACAGTAAATTGTACAGCCTCGACGCGAAGACGGGAAAACTCGACTGGTCGTTTGAGACATCGAATTATGTTTATTCCACACCCTCAATTTGGGAGGGGCGGACGGTGTTCGGCGGGTGCGACGGGCTGCTGCATATTTTGAACATCGCCGATGGGAAAGAAGAAAAGAGCATCGAGGCGGGCGCGTATATTGCAGCGAGCGCGGCGATTGATGGCGGGGTGGCGTACGTTGGACATCATGAGAGTGAATTTCTGGCGTTCGATTTGAAGAAGGGCGAAGTCATCTGGCGCTTTCCGTGTCCGAATGGAGAAGCGTTTATGTCCTCGCCTGCGCTTTCGAAGGACTTCGCAGTCGTAGGCTGCGAAGATAAGGGGTTGTATTGTTTATCGCGGACGACGGGGAAAGCGGTGTGGAGTTACCTTGCGCGAGGCAAGATTAATTCGTCACCGGCGATTGCATCGGACCGCGTGTTGATGGGCGATGAGAAAGGGCGGGTGTACATGCTCGCACTCAAAGACGGATCGGTGCTGTGGGAGTATGAAATTGGCGCGCCGGTTGACACGTCCCCGGCAATCTCCAATACTATGTTTGTCTTCGGTGCTAACGACGGTTCGGTGACGGCGTTTGGGAAGAAGAAGTAACCAGGAGGCCGTTGCCTATGTCAGTCACACTTGAACTAGAATCGACTCATCCCGACGCGGAAGCGACGACGGCGGGGAATTATTTCGTTTCGAATTATCCGCCGTTTTCGACGTGGAAATCGGAGCGCACCGAAGAGGCGTTCACCGCGCTTGATCGCAAGCCTGCTCCGAATACGGCGCTGGGCATTTATGTCCACATTCCGTTCTGCCGGAAGCGCTGCCACTTTTGTTATTTCCGCGTTTATACCGACAAAGATTCGACGCAGATCAAAGCGTATATCGAAGCCGTCGCGCGCGAGCACGACGCATATGCGGCGAAGAATTTTATCGACGGGCGCAAACCGAAGTTCGTGTATTTCGGCGGGGGTACTCCGTCGTATTTGTCGTCTGACCAATTGCACTGGCTGGTTGAACGCATGAAAGCCACGTTGCCTTGGGACGAGGTTGAAGAAGTGACGTTTGAATGCGAACCGGGAACGTTGACCGAGCACAAATTGAAAGTCATTCGCGATCATGGCGTGACGCGGTTGAGTTTAGGCGTCGAACATTTCGATGATCATGTGTTGGAGAT
>JBAXUS010000214.1:0-9990 GCA_037129555.1 Planctomycetota bacterium | reverse complement strand
ATTGGTTCGGCCCCCATAAACCGCAGGTGACGCGATCAGAGTGTTACACTCCGAGGAGCCTTGGAAGACGCCAGTTAATACTTTAAAAACGTACCCCTCTCGCGGAATCGGAGGATGCCCCTCACCCCAAGCAGCATCTGCAAACGAGTGATCAAGCAGTTTTATGTTGGGACCGCACAAACCTATTGGCCCGCCAAATGTCTGCGCGTATTCCAAGTCCACATTTTTGTTGTAGCCCATCCGGCGGTAAATGTCTTGAGCCTTGCAATAGGCTTTGCACGCGTCAACGGCCGCGCGTTCTTCAACTCTATCTGACCCTTGCCAAGGTGCCGGGGCCACCGCGCCCGCAAACAATCCAATCAACGCCGACGAGCTGATTTGAAACCCCCGACGTGATTTGAGAAAATGCCCGATCAGCATCATGAGTACCACGCCCGCAATAAATGCTGCGGTTCCGATCGTCAAAACGGCTAACGGAACTCGGTTCGAAAATGTACCCACGCTCGGATACGACAACCCCGGATCAGCCACAAAGCCGCGATAAAAATACGGCAACACAAACGCGCACAAAACGCCATCCAGCACGACCAGCAACAGCAAGTCAGCAAGCAGAAATTGAAACCGGGATGCGGGAGTAGATTCGGATGTCATGTGGCAGATTCTCCAAGAAGACGTACGAAACAAAACGGTCGTTTCGGATCATCACTTTCATTCCATCGATTTGATTTGCGTTGCCTCATCATGTGTCATCGACCTATTGATCCGCGCGTAGACAATGCGTCTATTTGTGTAGAGCCGATTTTTAATCGGCTCATTCTCGCGCCTGTTAAGCCGATTAAAAATCGGCTCTACTCTCCGTCGTGTCTCTTTATTCACGCGCGAGTCAATAATTACTCCATTCGCCCCCCATCCCCCAAAAACTTTTTTTCATTTTGCCCAAATTTTCACCCTATTCAGGCGGTTTAAAAGCGTCCTATCGCTATATACTGATTCGCGCCTGTAGTCCGGTCGTTTTTAAAGGGTGCCCATGCCTGAATTACGCTGCAGTGTCTGCGGTGTCCTCACGCTTGAAACCGAGCCTGGTGCCCACGCCAGCGCTCCCGAGCCCGAATGCGCTCTCACATCCGGCCCGGCAAAACACATCGTCTGCGCAACCTGCACCACCAAGCTCTCCATCGAAATCGCCAAAGGCCGCACCTCCATCGTCCAACCGCTCGACCCCGCATTGACCTCCCGCGACGACGCGTCACTCGATCCCGATTTCGAACACTTCCTCAAAAAAGACACGCTTCCCCCCGTCGCTTCTGAAAAACCGAACGACCCAGCGTCTCCATCCGAACCCAACGGCGCCGAATTCGATTTCGCCCGCAAGCGCCAGTTCGCCGGTTACGAACTCCTCGGCGAAATCAGCCGAGGCAGTTTCGGCGTCGTCTACAAAGCACGTCAAGCCGGACTCGATCGCGTCGTCGCGTTGAAAGTCCTCCTTGACGGCGTCCACGCTTCTCAAGAAGCCATCGAACGCTTCAACCGTGAAGCCAAATCCGTCGCGCGCCTCAAGCATCCCAACGTCGTCCCGATTTACGACATCGGAGCCTGCGACGGCCACCACTATTTTGCGATGGAATTCATCGAAGGCCATCCACTCGCGCACCACATTCTCGCTCGGACGATCACAATTCCCGACGCGCTGCTCATCGCCGAACGCATCGCCGACGCCATCGAATCCGCGCACAAAGCCGGCGTGATCCACCGCGACATCAAACCAACCAACATCCTCGTCGACAAACACGGCGTCCCACACATCACCGATTTCGGCCTGGCCAAGCAAATCGACATCGACAACAAATACACAATGTCCGGCACAACGCTCGGCACCCCGGCCTACATGCCGCCCGAACAAGCGCGCGGGCAGATCACCAAAATTGACGCGCGCTCCGACGTCTACGCCCTCGGCACCGTCCTCTACGAAATGCTCACCGGCGTCACGCCCTTCTCAGGCCGTTCGCTCCTAGAAGTCGTCGTCGCCGTGATCAACGAACCCGTTCCGCCGCCGCGTCAACTCAATCCCAAAATCCATCGCGACATTCAAACCATCGTCCTGAAGTGCCTCGAAAAAGAACGCGCTGGGCGCTACGCCTCCGCCGCCGATCTCCGCGACGACATCCGCCGCTTCCGTTCCGGCGAAGCCATCCTCGCTCGCCCCGCCGGAATCATCAGCACCGGTTGGCGCTTCCTGAAACGCCACCAATGGTACATCGCCTCCGCCGCAGCCGTTGCCATGGCCTTCGGCGGCAGCTTGCTGCTCGTCGCGGACAGCCGTAAAAAAGACGCGCAAATAGCCACGACTCGTAAAGCGCTCGATGAGACCGTCGAAAAAATCAAAGACAAGGAACAGATCAAGTGGAAGAAGATCTGGGGCTTCTCCGGTTCCGATGGCCTCGAACCCGGCCGCATGCCCGTCTATTCCTCTGAAGGCCGTCTCGGTCCCGCCGACACGCTCGTCTCGCACGAAGGCGAAATCCTCTTCGGCGATTGGCGCGCCAATCTCGAATTCACCCTCACCGAAGAAGCCGCCGCGCGTGGATTCACGGCGGGCATCCAAAGCGTCACCGACATCGGCGGAGTTCCCTACGTCGTCGCCCTAAAAGGGAACACCGTCAAGCTCTGGGGACCCAGCGACCTCTATGCATTTTGGAATCATTTCCGGCAGAACCGCGACTCCGCGCTTCCGCTCGAAATCAAACTCGAAAAAGAAATCCCGCCGCTCGTCCCTGGCTATTACCGCCTCGCCATCGAACGCAACGGCATCTATTTGAAATTCAAACTGACCGGCGATCCGTCACCCAGCGACGCCGTCCCATTTACATTCCTCCCCAATTTCAATCCGGAATTATCGCCCGCGTCCCAACCCCCGCTCGCCGCCCAATCACTCCCGCCGTGGGGCCCGGTGCAACTCGAAATTCAGGACTACAATCTCAGCAACTGGATCATGAAACAAACCCAGTTGGTGCTCCGCCGCCCTCCCGGAGGCCTGCTCGTTCAAGGCGGCGACGCACACTACAAATTGGGCGGCCCCGGCGGCCTCGAAGTCAGCGCACAAAATTATTTCTACGGCGGCGAATACAAATTCGCGGCCATCGATTTCGGCGTCGTCGCCCAATCCGGCGATGAACTCAATCAAGCCCGAGCCAAATATTTCCTCGGACTCATCAGCGAAATTTCAGCCAACGGCCAGATGGACGACGTCATCGCGTCCTACCTCGACGCCAAGGACACGCTCTCGCATCTGCACCCCGCACGCAACTCGCCGCTCTATCGCGATCAGGTCGAATTGCTGAAAGAAATTCGCATCCGACTCGCCGTCTGTTACGCGAGAAAAAGCGATTGGAAAAATGCCGCCGACCGCTGGCAAGCCGTCGATGAAGAACTCGCTCAAGGCTGGATGAACAACGCCCGCGTTGGCGAAGCCCTCGGCTGGGAATTGCAGAATATCCTCGACCTCGCTCAGCGCGAACCCAACAAAGATGCAGTCATTGTCCCAGCGTTAAACATTTTCAAACGCAGCGGCCTCGACCCGCTCGCTACGCGCATCACCGAAAACGCCAAAGTCCTCGGCATGCTGCTCTCCTTTAAAGGGCGCTTCGCCGAACTCCGCGAACTCTACAACGCCGTTCCAACCCCCGCGCTCAACGACGCCTTCGCCGACGCCGCCGGTCGAGCGCTCACAGCGCAGCAACCCGACGAAGCCGTCAAATTGCTCACCTTTTTACCGCTCGAATCAGCCAAACTTCCCAGCGCAAAACCCTCGAAACTCGCGACCCGCGCCAGCGACGTCGTCTCCGTTCTCGCCCGAGCACGACGCTGGCAGGACGCGCAAACTCTGCTCGTCCGCTACCCGTCGCCAGAAGCCTTCCGCCACTTCTTCGACGAACTCCCAGCCGACTCCGTCACAGCGGATGTGGCCACCGTGTTCTATTCCGAATGCCTCCCCAAACTTTTCGCCGCCATGCCCCGGGACGAAGCCACCCGCGTTTCGTGCGACCGAGCCATCGACCGCTGGGGCCGCAATCTCTGCGACACCGCGCGCTTCAGCGAACTCCTGCCGCTCCATGTCGCCATCCGCCACGTCTCCCCAAAATACGACCCGCGCCTGGCCGCTCACTTCGCAGATGCCGTCGAGAAACTCGCAGCCGCAAGCGACGCCGAATCCGACGAACTCGCGTTGAAACTTTTGAAATACGCCTCCGAACGTGTCGCCCGCTCCCAAGCCGGCCTGCGCCAAGCCGCCATCGAAATCGCCCGACGCAAAGCCGCCGCCGGTGACGACGTGTCGTTCAAATACATCATCCGCATCAAAGTAGCCTACCCGTCGTCGCACCTCGCGCCCTTCGCGCGTCAAGCCCTGCGTGACTATTGCCAGGCCCGCCGCTACGACGAGGCTGTCGCTTATTTCAGTCTGGCCCGGAGCAAATTCACCACCGACGGAGCCGCACTCCTCCCCGACCTCATCGCCGCTCTCGAAAACAGCGAGGGTCCTGTCCGCGAAAAAATGCTCGACACCGTTTGGACCTCCGTCCGCGATGAATTAAAACGCGTCGAAGACGACTCCGCATCCCGCCAATGGCAACTCGATTTTGGCGACATTCAACTCGCTCTCGCAAACTGGAACGGAGCGCGAAAGAATTATCAAGTGCTGCTCGAGACCCAGAATCTCGACCCGGTGCTCGCCGCAAAAGCCGCGCTGCGCCTCGCCGCTCTCAATCAAGCGCACCCCGTTACAACGCCACCGGGCGATGCCGCGATTCCAGCCAAAGACGATGCGCTCGCCACCGTGCTGACCCATCCCAGCACCCCGCCCGACATCATCCTCGCAGCCCAAGCCCTCGCCACAACCGCCGCGTTCAAAGCCCAGGACCTCCCGGCAAAAATCAAAGCCATCCCGTCCCCCGTCCTCACGCTTCCCGAATGGACGCTGATCTTCGCCCTCCGCGCGCGATTGGACGGTGACGAACCCGCCGCCCAGCAATTCCTCAAACAAGCCCTCGAACGCGCCCAACCCGACCGCCTCTGGACCGCCGCCCTCGCCTCCGACCTCCTCCGCACCCGCAAAGTTGCCGCCGACGCCACCAAACCCGAAGCCGAAGATCCGCCGTAAGCTCACATCTAAAACATCTCCATCTGCCCACCCTTCTGCACCGGCCGCTCAAACGTCTTCGGCGGTTCCGGGTGCGTCATCTCCTGCCGCACATTCAGCCCCAGTTTCTTGCACGTCACATCAAACAACCACTGAATCGCCTCCCAACGCTCGCCCGACCCTTTGCCACGTTCGCCAAATCGGCTGTCATACATCTTCCCACCACGCATCTCCAACACCGCGTTTACAACCTTCTGATACCGGTCCGGATACTCCACTTTCAGCCGCTCCAAAAACACGTCCTTCACTTCCGTCGGCAGCCGCAACATCACCCTAAACGCAAACGTCGCCCCTGCCTCTTTTGCGCGCTCCAACACCTCAGCAATCTGCGAATCATTCAATCCCGGAATGATCGGAGCCACCGCCACACCCACCGGAATCCCCGCATCAGCCAACTCCCGAATCGCAGCAAACCGAGCCGCTGGCGACGGAGCATTCGGCTCAATTTTCCGAGCCATTACCGCATCCGAAAACGGGATGCTCAGATGCACGAACGCCTGAGCCGTCCGAGCAATCTCACCAATCAAGTGTGCATCCCGCCGAATCAACGCCGACTTCGTAATCAGCCCCACCGGATTGCGAAATTCCTTGCACACCTCCAAACATCCCCGCGTCAACTCGTACGACACTTCCAACGGCTGGTAACAATCCGTATTCCCCGAAAAAATAATCCGCTCACCCGCCCACGATTTCTTCAAAAACGTCTCGCGCAGTTTCTCAGCCGCGTTGACCTTCACGACAATCTTCCGCTCAAAATCCGTCCCGGCACCAAAGTCCCAATACTGATGCGTCGGCCGGGCGTAACAATACGCACAGGCATGAAAACAGCCGCGATACGGATTCACACTGAACCGAAACCCCAAATCCGGACTGTCGTTCTCCGACACAATCGTCTTGACCGCCTCCTCATAAATCTCCAAATCAGCAGGCGGCGGCGGAGTATCAATCCATTCCACGAATGTACTGCGCCACGGGTTCGGTGGGTTTTGTATGCGCTTGAATGACATGATGAAATAGTAAACGCAGAACGGTTGAATTGACCACAACAGAAACGAAAAGAACGAAATACAAATTTCGTAATTCCGAAGTTCATTCTCAGCCCCGAAGGGGCGACATAATGTAGCCCAGGCCGTCAGGCCTGGGTTTGGTAATTAAAGGAAAGTAGAGCCCCAACGGGGCGGCATAAACATGACGACTGATCGATCCGTCAACATTTTATAACGCCCCTACAGGGCTAAACTAGTCGCGCATCGATTCCCAGGGCTTACGCCCTGGGCTACATTATTCCGCCCCTGTGGGCTAACGGCGTCCAATTCTCGCCCCATTGAAAACACTCCCGTTTATCGATACAATCCGCGCATTCAACTTCTCCCGGAAAAATAAAGTGACGAATTCCATCGCCCCCTCAACACCATCACCCCCGACGCGCTCCGCCGTGTGGCTCTCCCTCCTCTTCCTCGTCATCGCCACCATCCGCATCCTCGCCGTCAGCGACCTCCACGAAGGCGACCAGCCCAAGCAAATGGACTACGTCCTCGACATCGTCTGCAACGGCAACTGGACCGTCCAACACCACGCCGATGGCTCAATCATGAGCAAGCCTCCTTTATACAACTGGCTTGCCGCGCCCTGCGTGATGCTCTTCGGCCCCGAAGATGTCTTCCTCAAAATGCCGTCGCTGCTCGCCGGTTTCGCCGCACTCTTAATGGTCTGGGACCTCGCCCGAAGACGCCTCGGCGACCGCGCCGCATTCTGGGGCAGCGCTTTCATGCTGTTCACAACGATGTACACAAAGCAACTCTATTACGCCCGCACAGACATGCTCCTGACCTGCTTCATCGTCGCCCAATTCTGGGCCATCATCCGCTGGGAAGATTCGGACTCAGGCTCCGAAAAATCCAGCTTCCGCAGCGGCTGGATCTGGACCTTCTGGATCGCCGCCGCACTCGGAAATCTCTCCAAAGGCCCCCTCGCATTTCTGCCGCACGTCGCACTGATTGCCTATTGGTATTTCGACGGCACACTCAAAGAAAAGTACGCCCGCCTCGGCCTTTGGTGGGGCCTCCCGCTCGCATGGCTCCCTTTGCTAGTCTGGTTCGGATTCGCCTACCGAGCCGAAGGCTACGCGGTTTACGAACACATGGTCAAAGCCGAAGTCGTCGCCCGCTTCCAATCCGAAGCCGACCGAGCCGCGTTAAAAGGCACCGACAAATCCAACCGCAATTTCTTCTACTACATCCCCCACGTCATCGCGCGCACAGCCCCCTGGTCGCTCTTCGCGTTGCTCGGAATCTGGAGCGCCGTCACCGCCAAAAAGAATCCCAGCATCACCGACCGCGAACGCCGCATGCTCACCTTCCTATCAGCCTGGTTCTTCTGCACACTCCTTATTTTCTCCGTCGTCCCATCCAAACGAGCCGACCGAATCTTCCCCGCAATCCCAGCCTTCTGCCTCCTCGCAGGATGGGCGTTTGACGGGTTGTTGAATTGGATGGAAGGTACGATTCCTGACCGTATTGAACTCAAAATCTCTCGTTGGATTGCCGTTGCAATCTCCATTTTGTTATTCGTAATTTCGCTTGGATTGGCTGGAATGCTCCTCATGCCAACAGCAGGCATCTTCAAGTCAATCCAGCGCGTGATTCCCTCAAATGGATTTGAGCACATCTCCTCTGTAAGAACATTCACCGTAATCGGCGTTGGAGTACTCCTTTCAAGCGCGCTCATGGCTATGGGTCATTACATTAAGAAAAAGGCAAATGCCATGGCGACACGCTTGTTGGTCTGCAACGTGGCGCTCATCATCCTTTACCAATTCTATTTCGGCAGCTGGATGCAAACCGACATCAGCACCGGCGCTCCCCAAGTTTGTCGCGAAGTCCGCACTCGTGCCCGAACCGAAAACGTCCCCGTCATGCTCATCACCGGCTGCGGCCCAACCTCCCGCTTCTATCTGCTCAAATCCGGCCTCGCCACCCCCGCCAAAGAAGCCGCCGAACGCCTCGCCAAACCCCACCCCGCCATGTACGTCATCGGCACTCAACCCTCCTTCAACGGAAAGAACCGAATCGAAGGCGGCCTCATCGACGCCGGTCTCGGCGACCTCCAACCACTACCGATACCAAACGCACAACCCATCGCAAAAACCGATTCAAAACTCCCCACGATTCCACCCCTCGCCGCCGTCTTCGTCCCCGAACGAAAATAAGTTGCTTATTGATCCGCGCTCTTTCAATGCGAAAAGCGAGCGAAGCGAGTCGTCGTCGTTCCCCTCTCCCCTTGAGGGAGAGGGCCGACGAGCCTGCTGTTCGGCTCGCGGGGTGAGGGGTAGACGCTTGGATTAATCAACGCCCTCATCGCAAAACAACATCCGATTTGCGTATTTCGCACTCGACTCATTCCACCCCATGCGGTGTATAATCCACAGCACGTCAACACCCACTTTTTTTAGAGGACGAAACATGAGAACACTACTGCTCGCCGCCTGTGCGGCTGTTTGTTGGATCGGTCTGGTCTGCGCGGAAGACAACGCGCCGCCCGCCGGTTTCACCGCGCTCTTCAACGGCAAAGATTTGACCGGCTTCCGAGGCGGCTCAACCTTCGACCACCGCAAGCTCCTTGCGATGACGCCCGAAGACCGCGCCAAGAAAATCGCCGCGTGGACCGCCACGCTGACGCAAGTCGGCAAAACCGGCAAGCCGCACTGGTCCATCGAAAACGGCGAACTCGTTAACGATGGCTTCGGCGATTACGCGACGACCGAAAAAGATTATGGCGATTTTGAACTGACGCTCGACTACAAAACCGTCGCCCTCGCCGACTCCGGAATCTATCTGCGCGGCGTTCCGCAGGTCCAGATTTGGGACTACACAGAAAAAGCCAAATTCGGTCTCGGCGCCGACAAAGGCAGCGGCGGATTGTGGAACAACTCCAAAGGCGCGCCCGGCAAAGACCCGCTCGTCCTCGCCGACAAGCCCTTCGGTGAATGGAACAAAGTCCGCGTTCTCATGACCGGCGCGCGCGTCAGCGTCTGGCTCAATGACAAGCTCGTCGTCGATCACGCCATCCTCGAAAACTACTACGACCGCAAACTCCCCATCCCGGCGAAAGGACCGATCGAACTCCAAACCCACGGCGGCGAAATCCGCTGGCGCAACGTCTTCCTCCGCGAAATCGGCAGCGAAGAAGCCAACAAGATTCTCTCCAGCCACAACGAAGACGCCGGTTTCAAAACGCTCTTCAATGGCAAAGATTTCGACGGCTGGGCCGGAGCAATTGAAAACTACGAAATCATCGACGGCGCAATTCAATGCAAGGCGCACAAAGGCGGTGTCCCGTATTACAAAGAAGAGTTCTCAAACTTCGTCGCACGCCTCGAATTTAAATTGCCCCCAGCCGGCAACAACGGCCTCGCGATCCGCTACCCCGGCACCGGCGACACCGCGTATTCCGGTATGTGTGAACTCCAGGTCCTCGATAATGAACACCCCAGCTACGCGAAGCTGGACGCCAAGCAATATTGCGGCAGCGTCTACGGCGTGATCGCAGCGCATCGCGGTTACCTGCGCCCGGTCGGCGAATGGAACTTCGAAGAAGTCACGATCAACGGAACGACCGCCAAAGTCGAACTGAACGGCACCGTCATCCTCGAAGGCGACGTCTCAAAAATCGATCCCGAAACCTACATGCACAAGAGCAAGCACCCTGGCCTGTTCCGCACCAAAGGCTTCTTCGGTTTCGCCGGCCACAACGACCCCGTCGCCTTCCGAGCCATCCGCCTCAAAACCCTCCCCGAC
>JBAXUS010000213.1:0-10082 GCA_037129555.1 Planctomycetota bacterium | reverse complement strand
TTGAGGGAGAGGGCGGACGAGCGTACTCGCTCGCCGGGTGAGGGGAAGGCGCTGAATTAATATAGCGCGCTGGGATTAATCAACGGTTACCCCTCACCCCGCGAGACCCCTTTTCGGTACAAAAAATGGGCTGTCTCGTCGGCCCTCTCCCTCAAGGGGAGAGGGGGAACGAAACAGTATCCTTAAACGCGTCTAATTATTATTGAACTTGTGAAGTCTCTCACGATAATCGCGTCTCTGTTTGACGTGCTTTTTCAACAATGAGACTCGGAGTTTACTACATGCCTTTCGTTCCTTCCGCTCGAGGTAGTGCGCTTAAAATTGTCATTCTTTTCCTGGCCCTTGCAGCACTCGGCGTCGGCGGTTGGTTCACGTATAAAACCTTTATCAAAAAGCCCGCTCAACGACTTCCGGGGCAAACAACGGACCTTGTCCCACCCGATGGTATTGCGCCGTTTGATCCGAAGCCGTTGATGGACAAATTGGCTGAGCGGATAACGACGGATAAATTCCGCTTTGCGGTCATGGGCGACACGAAACACGCTCCGACGTTGCCTCCGTTTGTGAAGTACCTCGAAGAGACGGTCAAACCGGATTTCATGCTGACGACTGGGGACATGGTTCAATCCGGCGGTGGTTTGCCGGGGCCGGGTTATTATGAGAAACTGAAGGACGAACTGGGTCAGTCGATGCGGAAATATCCGTGGTGGCCAGCGATTGGAAATCACGAAATCGCGGGCAATCCGGTTATCGCGAATAAATCCGAAGGCGCGCAGTTGAAGCACAATCAGATTACGGGGATAGACAACTTCAAACGCTTTTACAATCTGACTGACGATCATTACGTCTTCACATTTCGGAACTGTACCTTTATCGCCCTCCCCTTCCCGATGCCGGACGCGAAGCAGACGGAGTGGTTTGAAAGTGAATTGAAGAAGGCTAACGAGGCGAAGAAGCATATCTTCGTCTTTAATCATATGCCATTCTACACGATTGGTTCAAAAACGAGTGATACGGTACCGAATAAAGAAACTCCAATTACTGCATTGTTGAAGAAGTATGGGGTAACCGCCATGTTCTCCGGCCACGATCATGGGTATTATCGGACGGTTCGAAATGGGATTCCGTATATTATCAGCGCTGGCGGCGGGGCGAAGATTTATGCGGCTAAGCGGATCAAAGAAGCGATTCCTGGTGATGTGTATTATCACGCTGATCCGGAGAATATCGATCAGTACATGTTGCACACAGATGATGCAAAGCCGAACAAAATCACGACGGTTCCCGACCAATATATGTGCGTCGTGGACGTGGACGGTGACAAAATCGACTACTTTGTAGTCAGTGTCAAAGGCGAAAAATGGGACTCGATTCAGTTGTCTAAGTGAATCATTTCAATCGCTTTAAGTAGTATAAAAGCACTTAAATCGGCGCAATACCCACCCAATTCAGACAATAATTGTCTGAATTGTCTTGACATCCTGTATTAATGGTGGATACTGTATGTCAGGACACGTGGAGTTTTACATGCGATATTCGCAGAGCACTGAATTGGCCATAGACAGTCTTTTTTACATGGCCGCAAACTCCCAGGTTGCGGACTTTTCCGTTGATGATGTTGCTACTGCGCAACATGTTTCAGCTTCGTATCTTGCGAAGATATTTCAGCAACTGGTCAAGGCCGGATTGTTGCGTTCGCATCGCGGATCGAAGGGCGGTTACTCCTTGGGGCGACAACCGAGTCAGATCAGTCTGCGTGACGTGGCGATCGTGTTTGAAGGTGCGTCGCCGATGTACGAATGCAATCCAACAGCGAAAATGTGCACATTGGGTCCGAAATGTCTGATCATGGCGACATTTTCTGAAGCGGAACGCAAGATGCAGGAAGTGCTGTCGGGTGTGACTCTATTGGACATCGTCAATCATGCGGCAGGGGAAGCGAAATGGACCGCACCCAATCTTACCCTGATGTCTGCGAAACCGACCGCACTATCGAATCGAGTCGAGAACGTTGAGAAGGTTGAAATGCAGGGCGTAGGTAACGAATAAAAACATTGTCTTAATGACGTACAGTTTGAGTTAAACAGGACTAAAGAAGAAGGAACGTTTGTACATGAGCACACCACTACTGAAGATTGAAGATTTGCATGTCAAAGTCGCCGAGAAGGAGATTTTGAAGGGCTTGAGCCTGACGATCCACCGAGGCGAAGTCCACGTGTTGCTGGGCCAGAACGGCACAGGCAAGAGCACGTTGGCGTACGCCATCGCTGGGCACCCGAATTACACGATCACGTCGGGCAAAGTCTGGGTCAACGGCGAAGACTTGTTGGCGATGGAAGCTGATGCGCGAGCGCGCGCCGGAATCTTCCTAGCGTTTCAGGCTCCGATCAGCGTCCCCGGCGTTTCCGTCGCGAACTTCTTGCGCACGGCGTTCCAAGCTCGCTTCTTCGGAGCGGCTGCGAAAGCCACTGACAAGACGCAGGGCAAAGCCAGCGGCTTCTCGGTGATGGAATTCCAGAAGAAGCTGCTCGCGGCGATGAAGAATCTGAAGATTGATCCGACATTGGCGACGCGCTATTTGAACGATGGATTCTCGGGCGGCGAAAAGAAGCAGATGGAAATTTTGCAGATGGCGATGCTGCAACCGACTCTGGCGATGCTCGACGAAACCGATTCGGGCCTCGACTTGGACAAATTGCAGATCGTCGGTGAAGGGGCAGCGCGTTTGGCTCAGGAACACAACATGGGCGTGTTGGTCATCACGCATTACAAACGCTTGTTGACGTACATCAAACCGACTCACGCGCATTTGCTGGTGGAAGGCAAGATTGCTGTGAGCATGGGACCGGAATTGGTGGACGAATTGGAAGCGAAGGGCTACGAGGTGATTAAGAAGGAATATATTAAGAAGTCGGCGTAACAATTAAATACAAAAAAGCTGCCTTTTATTGATCATTAGGCGCGAAAGCGAACGAATTTCAACGCAGGGGTAGCTGATGGCGACAATGGGTACGGGTAATTTTGACAATGTTGGCGCGCAGGATACACGCGACAATCTTGTCAGCGAAATCACGGACGGTATTCAGACCTGTTTGACATACAACAGTGATGTTGCTGAAGGAGGCGAGCAGGAATTCATGCCGCTGATTCAGATTCTGACGGTGATGTGCGAGCATTGCGGCGCGCAGCCTCCGGAGCCTGAAGTTGTGGCGAAATGGCGTAGCGCTTATCTGACTGTGTACGACGAGCAGGCAGGTGATTGCTTCGACGAAAAGAGTTTCGTCAAAGCTCGGCGCAAGATCATTGAAGAGACATTCAAGAAGCTGGACGAACTGGCGAAGAAGTATGAAGCCAGTTTGGATGCTGAAGATGAAGACGATGTGGATGAAGACGACGAGTAATTCCAAGTCGTTTCGCTGATGCGGATTTAGTTCGTGATTGCTGATTGAAGAGTGTCTGAGTAACTTAAAGGGAGTACTAATAAGATGAGCGAAATCAAGCGCGAAGCTGCGGCCACTGAAATCAATCCCGCAGGTGAAATTATCAAGGAATATAAGTTCGGCTTCCATGAAGAAGAGAAGCATTCATTCCGCACGAAAAAGGGACTGACGCGCGACACCGTCATCGATATTTCGCGCGAGAAGAACGAGCCGAAGTGGATGTTGGATTTTCGCCTCCGTGCGCTCGACATCTTCTTCAAAAAACCGAACCCGACGTGGTGCGGCGATTTGTCAGGTATTGATTACAACAACATTACCTATTACCTGAAGCCGTCTGAAAAGTCGTATGACACGTGGGACATGGTTCCCGACGAAATCAAGCGCACGTACGACAAGCTCGGCATCCCCGAAGACGAACGCAAGTTCCTCGGCGGCGTCGGTGCGCAGTACGATTCGGAAGTGGTCTACCACAACTTGAAGGGCCAGTGGGAAGAAAAGGGCGTGCTGTTTTTGTCGCCTGAAGAAGCACTCAAGCAACACCCCGAAATGGTCAAGGAATACTTCGGCACTGTCATTCCGCCGGCGGACAACAAGTTCGCTGCGTTGAACAGCGCGGTGTGGTCGGGCGGTTCGTTCATTTATGTGCCGAAGGGCGTGAAGATCGACATTCCGTTGCAGGCTTACTTCCGCATCAATGCGAAGAACATGGGCCAGTTTGAACGCACGATGATCATTGTTGATGAAGGCGCATTCGTGCACTACGTTGAAGGCTGCACTGCTCCAGTGTACAGCTCCGATTCGCTGCATTCGGCTGTCGTGGAAATCATTGTGAAAAAAGGCGGTCGTTGTCGCTACACGACGATTCAGAACTGGTCGACGAACGTTTATAATTTGGTCACGAAGCGCGCGGTGGCATATCGCGACGCGACGATGGAATGGATCGACGGCAACATCGGCAGCAAATTGACGGTCAAGTACCCGGCTGTGTACATGATGGAACCGGGCGCGCGCGGCGAAATTTTGTCGATCGCGTTCGCCGGAAAAGGCCAGCATCAGGACGCCGGAGCGAAGGTGGTGCATTGCGCGCCGCACACGTCGAGCTTGATCACCAGTAAGTCGATCAGCAAAGACGGTGGCCGCGCTGGTTATCGCGGATTGTGCAAAGTTCTGAAGGGTGCTGATGACAGCAAGAGCCGCGTGGTCTGCGACGCGCTGATCATCGACGACAAGAGCCGAAGCGATACGTATCCTTACATTGAAGTTGAAGCGGACAAAGTCGGCGTGGAACACGAAGCGTCGGTCAGCAAAATCAGCGAAGAACAATTGTTCTATCTGATGTCTCGCGGACTGACTGAAGAAGAAGCCGCCAAGATGATCGTGACAGGATTCATTGAGCCGCTGATCCGCGAATTGCCGATGGAATACGCGGTGGAGATGAACCGGTTGATCGAATTGGAAATGGAAGGAACGGTGGGGTAAACCGATTCCGAAACGAAACTATCGTCACGTGGGAGGCCGGGACATGCGGCTTCCTTTTAACGATTCAAATTAAAACATGAGCACACCTTTCACCATGACAGCATTAAACAGCAATCTGATTAAATCACTCGCCGCGTCGTCGTCTGAGCCGGCGTTTTTGACGGAACGGCGTTTGAAGGCGTTCGAGCATTATCTAGCAGCTCCGATGCCGGGGCGGCGTGATGAGATTTGGCGGCGCGTTGAATTCGGACGATTCAGCGCCGACACCATCGCGATTCCGTCGAACGGTGAGACTGCGATGGAATGCAGTTTCGAAAAATCGGAGACCGCGAAGGGTGCCGTATTCGGCCCGGCTGCGACGATTGCGAAAGATGCGCCGGACGTCATGCAGGCGTTTTGGAGCACTCAGGTGTTTCCGTCAGGTGTTGAAAACGCGGTCAACGAAGGCGGCAAATTTCATTCGCTGAACCAGGCGCTGTGGAATTCCGGTTACGTGTTGCATGTGCCGAAAGGCGTGAAGACTGAAGCGCCGTTTAAGGCTGCGTTCACGACCAGCGCAAACACGAAGAGCCTCTTTCCGCACAATTTGATCGTCGTCGAAGAAGGTGGCGAGGCGACGGTGATCGAAACGTATTCGTCTGCACCGGGCGAAGCTGGCGACGTGCCTGTGCTGTGTTGTCCGCAGACTGAAATCATTCTTAAAGCTGGCGCGAAGTTGCGCTACATTTTGATTCAAAATACGGGCACGGATGTGGTCTACATCGGAGCCCACCGTTCGAACCAGTATGCAGAAAGCAAGCTGGATTTCGCGAGCGCACATTTGGGTGCGAAGTGGTCGAAGACATTCATGGCCGCGAAAATGCTCGAGCCGAAAGCGCACGCGTTTTTGTACGGATTGTACTACGGCACCGGTGACCAGAAGGTTCACATGGACACGTACCAGCATCACGTCGCGCCGGATTGTATCACCGATTTGATGTTCAAGGGTGCGTTGGCCAACACGGCGCGCGCAGTCTATCGCGGCATGATTCGGTTGGAACCGGGCGCTCAAAAGACCGACGCGTACCAGCAGAATCGAACGCTCTTGCTGAGCAAAGACGCTCGCATCGATTCGATTCCGGGCTTGGAGATTTTGGCCAACGATGTCCGCTGTACTCACGGAGCGACTGCAGGACAGATCGATCCGACAATTCTCTTTTATCTGATGTCGCGAGGACTCACCGAGTTCCAAGCGAAGAAGATGATCATGGATGGTTTCTTCGAAGAGGTGATCTTGCACTTTGGTTTGGATAATGTGATTGAGCCGTTGCGAAAACAAATTGATGGAAAGATTGGATGGGAAGAATAGTTCGTTATGATGTACAATCAGTAAATTGAAGTACTCGAGTTCCTAAGGACACACAGGTCATGAATGCTCAAGCAGGTTGGATGTTCAATGTCAGAGTCAAACGGTTGTTTATCGATCCGGCATCGAAATCGCGCGTCTGGAAACTGGTCAATCGCAATGTCCGCGAAGTAAAAAAGGACGAGATATTTGGCTGCATGCACTGCGGCAAATCCGTGCGCCTTTATCAAGGTGCCAAAGCCGATTGGCACGCGCTTCACAAAGTCGCAGCAGACGCGGCAACATGCCCCGGCGCGAGCACGACCCCTGTGGTCGTCCAACCCATCAAACCGAAATTGCGAGGAGAGTAATGTCTTACGTCAAAGCGTGTGCGTCGTCTGAATTGGAAAACGAAAAAGGCAAGTGCGTGGTGCTGGGCGGAAAAAAGATCGCGATTTTCCGTGCGAACGGCACGATTCTGGCCGTCGATGACACCTGCACTCATGATGAAGCGTCGCTAGCCGAAGGCACCGTTCTGTATGAGAATGATCGGTGTGTCGTCGAATGTCCCTGGCACGGTGCGCATTTCGATCTCTGCACCGGCACCGCAGTGACGTTCCCGGCTGTGACGCCGGTCGGAACGTATTCAGCGCGAGAAGTCGATGGCAGTATCGAAATCGATGTTGTCTAGTGGTCCAATAGACGACTTACTGACACGTCAGTTGTATATGCTACACGAAAATGGGACCTATAGGACTCATTGGAAGAATGTGTCGTCCAAACTACTGACTTGTTTGTAAGAGCTACTGGACACCCCCCCGCGCCAATCTGCTTGTAGTGGGCGGCGCGGTACTTAGAAATACTCATTGGGCGTCATCTTCAAATACGGCTTTTTTAGAAAATGCTGTTGAAAAGTTGAGCGATGATTTCGTTTATATTAGTAATGATAGCCGCGAATGTTATGATATTTTATATCGCATTAAGAATTTAGCACGCACCATGTGATTCTGTGGGAACGGGGATGTTTAAGTGTTGGGGGCACTGGCAGGAGTACCTGCCAGTGGCACATTTGCACAATGTGATTGTGTGGGAGTGGGTTAAGAGGCGTTCTGGCGCGATGTAGGATATTATTTATAACTTATTTTCATATATGTACTTGTGGAGATCACGCCCAATATGAAAGCGCTCATTCTTTCAGCAATGCTGCTTACGCGGCTTGCCACGATGTTCGCCGCTGACGGGCTGGTTATCTATCCGCCGGTTCCGGGTCTCGCGGCTTCGGAGCACTATACGGTGCGTGTGCGGGTTGCCACTGAAGGCAGCGAGTGGCTGAACGCCTTTGCTTTTGTAACGACCTGCAAGACCGTTGAGAAGAAGACGGAAGCCTACTTCGATCATCTGGCGGGATGGACGCACACGTATGTGAACGTTGAGACCGCTGGTGCTATTGAGATTGAGATTACTCGCGTCTACGGGAAGCCGATTCGTTCTGCGGCTGTGCATCCATTACGAAACGCTGCGGCGTGTTCAGTTAAAGGCGGCAAGGCAATTGTCAGGCTCGATAAGCCCTGTCTCGTGGCGGTCGATATCGATGGGCAGATGGACGCGCAGGATACGGGCAAGGGCTACAAAGGCCCGCCGATTCATACGATCTCGATCTTTGCCAACCCGCCGGTACTTGGTAAGCCCAAGCCTGATGATCCTGGCGTATTGACCGTGAAACCAGGTGAGACTCCGCCGTCCGATGGGCCTTGGACGACGCTGTATTTTCTGCCGGGCGTTCACGATGTTGGGCTGGCTTTCCCGCTTCGAGCAAATCGTCGTTATTACATTCCCGGAGACGCCCTTGTTTACGGCACTCTCTCCAGTCCGAAATGGGGCGACGGCCATGACATTCGCATCTTCGGCCTCGGCACGTTATCGGGGGCGCGGACGAAGCATCCCGGGTATGTTGTGCCGGCGATTTCGGAGAAGGAGCACGGGCGTTATCGTCCGATTGAAGTGGTTGGCGCGACGGACGTCCACGTGGAAGGCATCACGATCGCAGACTCAGCGACGCATTCACTGATGCTGATTAGCCCGTACAAAGAAGGGCATCCCAACGACGTGAAGTGGACCAAGATTTTCACGTGGCGCGCGAATGGCGACGGGATCAATCCATTTGGCAATACGCTGATCGAGGACTGCTTCATCCGCACTCAGGACGACTCGCTGTATGCGAACGGCTTGGGCATTCGCCGCACGGTGTTGTGGAATGACGCCAACGGTTCGTCGTTCGTGCTCTCCGGCCTGCCGCAGCTGACCGACCGCAAGCTCGTGGTGGAGGACTGCGATGTGATTTATGCGCGGGCAAAATGGGAGAAGTGGAGCGGCGGTCGTGTCTTTAACATGCGAGGAGAAGGCGGGAAGATCGCGGGGGCTGGAGTGATTTTTCGGAACATCAACATCGAGGATCCCCGCCCCACGTTGCAGCAGTTTTTTATCTGCATGACCATGCCGGAGCCCTATTCAAAACACGCGGAAAAGCGCAAAGCTGGTGATTTATCAGGCATCCTCTTCCAGAACATCGCCATCGCTGCGCCCAGTGTTTTGGGAGAGCCGCAGTTGCTCTGGGGCCAGGCTGACGCACGTATTCGCAACCTGACTTTCGAGAACCTCACCCTTGCTGGAAAGCCCGTACACGACTCGGCGTTTTTTAAAACGAACGAATTCGTTGACGGGCTTATTTTCAAACCGTGATCGCTTTCGAGCCTATTTCAGCGTAATATAAACATCGGCGAGTGTCACTCAATCGATGACATGAGCGTGAAACGTGTTTTGGAGATGGATGATGGGTCGAGCGATTGTGATGCTGTGGGTGTTGATTGCGAGTCTCGGGGCTGCATGGTCGGTCACAGCAGAAGAGCTGCCGAAAGACGCTGTGTTCGAGGTCCAGTATTATTTTTCAAAGAAGGACCCGGACCTGGCGTCATGCGACAAGATCATGGCTGAAGCAGTCAAAGAGATGCCGCAGATTATTATTCAGCGCATCTGCGTGGATGATGCGTCCGGGCGCGCAAAATTAAAAGAGAACGAGATCGCGGTGGGGATCACACGATCAGGCGATCGTTCATTGTTCTTCGGGCCGTATTTTTTGTTAAGTAAAGAAGACCAGCGCGACGTAGAAGAGTACTTCGCTCCGATGATGCGGCGCTTGATCAGTCTGACGAATGGTAAGAACGATTTCAAAGACCGCATGACGCCGGAAGTTGCGGCGTATGTGAAGTCGATTTATGGCAAGTCGGCGAAGGCCGTGATGGAGCCGGATCAGAAGGGCAATGCGATTGTGTATTACCGCGTCATTGAAGATGGAAAATTCGAAGGCTGGATCGCCGACGCGTATGATCCGATCAGCTGTCCGGTGTGTAGTAGCGCACAGTTTATTTTAGCGACAGATACAAAAGGATCCATTCTGAACGTCCGCCCGGTGCGTCCGATTGAGCGCTTGTCGAACAAAATTCCTGACAAGGAAATCGAGCGCTATTGCAATCAGTTCAAAGGCAAAAGTCCGACGAAGATTCCTGAGAAGGAAAAAGTCGACGGCGTCGCCCGCGCAACGAAAAGCACGAAGGCTTATATTGAAGCGATCCATGAAATATTGGAGACGCTGGGCAAGAAGTTGAAGACGCCGGAGCCGGTGAAGAAGTAACGTACCTGACTGCTTACGCTTTGACGATTTCTTCCCACTGCCGACTTGCGAACCGGTCGGTCATTCCGGCGACGTAATCACAAATAGCGCGCTCGGGCGTTTCGATGCCGGTGTCGATGCGTTTGCGGATTTCATCAGGAAGCAGTGCCGG
>JBAXUS010000212.1:0-10138 GCA_037129555.1 Planctomycetota bacterium | reverse complement strand
CTAGGAGCAACTTCCAAATCCTGTCACAACGGCGCGCAAGAAGCGCATGCTCTCCGATGCCATTTCACTTTTTTTTGAGAATTCTGGCGCAATTCAATGCAGTTCGTCGCTTTTGATGTTAAACATCCATCGAGTTGGCGGAGCACTGCATGACTGGCGAATCTATTTTTCATCAAGTCCTAGAATTGCCTGCTGCTGAACGCGGCGCGTTCCTGGACGAGCGGTGTTCCGGCCAGCCTGGGCTGCGTGCCGCGGTCGACCGTTTGCTGGCCGCGCATGAGGGCACCAGCGAGGTGATCGATCCGCCCGCGTTCGGCGTCAGTGGACTGCTGACGCTCGACTCCGATGGCGCGCTCGACGCAAGCGGCGGAGCGCCTTGTCATTCAAATAGCATGCGGGGCGACATCATCGCCGATCGCTACATGCTCGCCGAGAAAATCGGCGAGGGCGGCATGGGCGAAGTCTGGGTGGCGAAGCAGACTGAGCCGGTCAAGCGCAAAGTCGCTTTGAAGCTGATCAGGCCGGGGATGAATTCCAGCGCTGTTCTGACACGCTTCGAGCAGGAGCGGCAAGCGCTGGCGCTGATGGACCATCCTAACATCGCGCGCGTGTTTGACGGTGGGCTGACTCCGGCTGGGCGGCCGTTCTTTGTCATGGAACTCGTGAACGGATTGCCGCTCACGACATATTGCGACGAAGCGCGACTGTCGCCGCGCCAGCGTCTCGAAGTCTTCGGTTCGATCTGCCGCGCGATCCAGCACGCGCATCAGAAGGGCATCGTCCACCGCGATCTGAAGCCGGCGAACATTCTCGTCACGCTGATCGACGGCAAACCAGTCCCCAAGGTCATCGACTTTGGCGTGGCCAAGGCCACGTCCGGAAAAATTACCGAAGTTTCGCTCGACACGCAGTTCGGTTCCGTGATCGGCACACTCGAATACATGGCGCCCGAGCAGGCGGGACTCTCAGGCGAGGACATTGACACCCGCGCGGATATCTACTCGCTGGGCGTGATTCTCTACGAATTGCTCACCGGCCTGAAACCGATTGATGCGCACCGCATGAAAAACACCGCGCTGCTCGAACTGTTCCGCGTCATCAAAGAAGAGGAGCCGTTAAAACCCAGCACGCGATTGTCCGGCGAAAAGACCATGTCATCGCTGGCGGCGCTGCGGCAGACCGATCCCCAGGCGCTGATGGCGATGCTGCGCGGCGAGCTGGACTGGGTCGTGATGAAGTGCCTCGAGAAGAGCCGCGAGCGGCGCTACGACTCGGCGGGAAGTTTGTATCAGGATATCCAGCGGTACCTTGGCAATCAGCCTGTGGATGCGCGGCCGGTCAGCGCGGCGTACAGGCTGCAGAAGTTTCTGCAGCGCAACAAAGGCACCGCGATCGCGGCGACTCTCGTGCTGGCCACGCTGATCGTGGCGACGATCGTCAGCACCTGGCAGGCATTCCGGGCGACGGCGGCGGAGAAAGAGCAGTCGATTCAACGCGCTGCGGCGGAACAGGCGCGGGAACAATCCGATGAATCGCGCAAGAAGGCGGAGAGAGAAAGGGCGCTGGCCCAATCCGAGCGCAAACGCGCGGACACCGAACGGCTGCGTGCCCATAGCAGACGAACGTGGCCTTCACCGAGCGCGTGCGCGCGGAGAAGCAACTGTCGCGCGCCGAGTGGCTGCTCTACGCCAGCAAGCTAAAGGAGGCGCAGAATGATTTCGAAGTCGGCAACGGCTCGCTGGCGGCGGGGTTTCTCGAAGAGACGCAGGAGAGCAAGCGCGGCTGGGAATACCGCTATTTGAAGAACCGCATCAGCCCGCTGCAGTCAGTGAAGACGAATTTCGGCGGCCTGAACTGCGTAGCGGTCAGCCCGGACGGCACGCGCGTCATTGTCGGTGGCATAAACGGCGGACCGGTTGTCTGGGACACGGCGACCTGGAAGCAGTTGCGGAGGATCAAAGCTTTTGTCGACGGTTCAGTGGAGGCGGTGGCGTTCAGCCCTGACGGCAAACAGTTCGTCGCAGGCGGCGGGCATCACAGCCGCACGCAAGCCGGCGAGATTGCCATCTTCGACACGGCGTCGGTCAAGCTTGTCCGCGCGTTTAAAAAAACGAAGTTCATGGTGCGGGCGGCAGCCTGGAGCCCGGATGGTAAACGCATCGTCACGGGCGGCGGTGACAACGGTTACGGTCCCGGCGAAGCCTATATATGGGACGCCGCTACGGGCGAACAGCTCGTCGAATTGAAAGGCCACAAGCTCGGTTTGCGCAGCGTGGCGTTCAGCCCCGACAGTACCCGCGTCGTCACCGGCAGCGGCGAAAACGTCGCGAGAGTGTGGGACGCCGCTACCGGCGACAAGTTGCTGGAGCTTCCGCCGCACTCCGGCACGGTGTTCGGCATCGCGTACTCGCCCGACGGTCGCACCCTCATTACCGGAAGCGGGAACTGGGGCGGCAAGAGCGGCGAAGTCCGCGCGTGGGAAGCGGCGACGGGCAAGCCGATCGTTCACATGACCGGCCACATCGCCCCCGTGATCAGCGTGGCGTTCAGCCGCGACGGAACGCGCGTCGCCAGCGGCAGCGCGGACAAAACCGTGCGCGTCTGGGATGCCCGCACGTGGCAGCTGCTCTTCACGCTGAAGAGCCACGGCCGCTCCGTGATGGGCGTGGCATTCAGCGCGGACGGCAAACGCGTCTACTCCATCGATGATCTCTCTGACAGCAGACTGAACGTGTGGGACGCCGTCAACGGCCAGGAGCTGACCCGGCTTGGCGTGACCAACGGCACCACCGGCTTGTCCTTCAGCCCCGACTCCAGGCATGTGGTCGCCGCGGGGTACGAAGGCTTTACGAGGATCTGGGACGTGGAAACGGTGCGCAACGAGATGTCGTTCGAGATGCCTGCCGCGATCAAGCGCGGCGGTATTGAAGGATTTCTAGCCGCGGCGTACAACGGCGACGGCACCCGCGTCGTCACCGGCGCTTACGAAAACATGGTCCGAGTCTGGGATGTCCGCACAGGCCTTGAGTTGCTCAAGCTGCCGCACAAGGACCACGTGCTCAGCGTCGCGTACAACGCCGACAGCACACGCATTCTCACCGGCAGTGCGGACCGTACGGCGCGGCTGTGGAATGCGGCAACGGGCGCGATGATCTTCGAACTCCCGCACGAGGACCGGGTGGTCGGCGTCAAATTCATTCCGAACAGCAACCGCTTCGTCACGTCGACATCCAACGTGGCGATCATCTGGTCCGCCGAAACGGGCCAGGCGTTGCAGACACTAAAGGGGAACCATGGCCACACCTTCGGCCTGGCCTGCTCGACCGACGGCAGCTTGATCGCCACCGGCGGAGATAACAAACTCGTGAAGCTCTGGGACGCACAAACCGGCCAGGAGCTCCGCACGTTGAAGGGCCACACGGGCGTCGTCCGCGCACTGGCGTTCAGCCCGGAAGGCGAGCGCCTCGTCTCGGTCGGCGACGATTTTACAGCCAAGATCTGGGACACGGAAACCGGCCACGAGTTGCTGACGCTGCGCCACGACAACATGGTCTGGAGCGTCGCCTTCAGCCCCGAAGGCCAGCGCATCGTCACCGGCACAAACGGCGAGAATTCGACCTCCACGATCTGGTACGCGCCGCCGCCGAAGGCCGCCGAGTGAAGTTTTGGGCGCACGGCGGTGTAGGAGATGGACATGACCAAACCACCCCGCAAGTTTTTTGTATTTCAATTCCATCTCTCGACGGCCATTGTGATGATGTTTGTCGCGGGCGCGTTGATTTGGGCGAATTCTCCGAAGACATATTACCCAACCGGCGATCCCAATGATGGGCACTTTGTAATGGTCTTAGGTTGGCCAAAACCGGGATTCGTTACTTCGGATGCGCCAGTTTTTCAAACCTATCATTCGGAATTTCACTTTCTAATGGCGAGAAGCCTTGTTTACATTCTGTATCTGAACTTTATGATCGATTTGACAGTCGCAACGGCTATTCTTTTCGCCGTCTGGTATTTCCTCGAACGGCTCATCCGCCGCCGCGCCGCTCAGAAGGAAGCCTGACCCATGCCCACTCCGCCGCCGCGCTTGACGTCGATCTCGGCGGCGGGACGCTCAGCTTCGGGCCGGGTACGATTCTGCATATCAATATGATCAGCGCCACGGCGTATGACTGCTACCGAATCGCCGGCGGTCTGAATCTCGCCAACACCACGCTGAATGTCGCCGAATGCCACGCGAAGGGCAACGCGTTTACACTCATCGAAAACGACGCGACAGACGCGGTCGTCAACACGTTCGCCGGATTGCCCGAGGGCACGCTCTTCAAATTCAGCAGCACGAAGGCGCGGATCACCTACACGGGTGGCAGCGGCAACGATGTCGTCGCCGTCATCCGCCAGCCCGTGCAGATCACGCTGGAAAGCTCGCAGAATCCGGCGCTAAAAGATAAGCCTCTGATGTTCAACATCGGCGGCACTGTCAGCGACCCAACGACGCTCTCCTACACGCTGAACTTCGGCGACGGCTCACCGGTCTCGAGCGGCACGTTCGCCCAAGGCACGATCGTCCAGTTGCCGCACACGTACACGAGCTATTACGACGCCGGCACGCCTGTCACGCTGTTCGTCACCGACGGTATCGAGCCGGCCACTACGACGCTGCCGCAGTTCGTGCCGGCACCGGCCTCGGGCGCGGATGGCCAAGCGAACATCCTGCAAGGCGGCGACGCTATTGTGACGCCGAATGTCGTGCCGTATGGCGGCATGGGCATTCACGTGATTTACAGCAACGGCGGCGTGTATCAACTGAGTATCGAGATCTCGAATCCGGGTGAAACCATTGACGACTATGACGTCGAATCCGACATCACCGTTTTCACGGCGGATGACACCGTCACAGTGCAAGCAGGCAAATCCAGCCGTGTGCTCACCACCAAAGCCAAGCAAGTCGGCCCCAAGCCGGTTGTCCAAGTGACCAAGCCGGGCATTGTCAAAGTTGTCGCAAAGGCGACGCCGAAAGCCGTTGGACCTGTGCGCGCCAACAGGAACCCAAAATTGGCGCAGATCACAATTCCGGTTAGCCTCAAAGAAGTGCAGAACACTCCAACGCCACCTGCGGTGGACAGAACGCTGAAGACCAAGTCATTGAGCATCAAGGTCATGTTCGACAACAGCAACAAGAATGACCAGATCAAATTCACGTGCAATTTTGAATTGCCGCAAGACTTCGACGAGTTCCGGCAGCACAAGATCGGCTTCGGAGTCAATGGCATCATAGATCTGGTAACATTTAATCCAAAAGGCAACTTCGCGACAGGAGGCACCCTGCTGAAAGACGTCCGTCTTTCTGGGAAGCCCAAGGATAGGAAAGAGGATCTCGGGGGTGGCGTTGGCACGATTTCAGGCACATTCAGTGCGCCCAATCTGGTCGAGAAAGGACTGAAGTCCGCTGCCATCGATCAATTGGCGGACGACCTGGTGAAGGGAAAAGCAACCATGCCGCGCTCGCTTCAACTGAGCATGACGTTGGACGGCGAAGCGTACAACAGCAACGCCGATGCATTGCTCAAAGTCTCGCCGGATAAAAAATCCGGCACCGTGGTCTTCAAAAAGCCGAAAAATAAACCGTGATTTTCGAGCGGGCGAGGAATGGGTCGGTCGCATGGCAAGGAGCGGCACTCCCGCTCCTCGCTGAAAGCTCCGCGACGAAGGCGAGGTTGTTCGACAATTTGGCGGAACAAATCGGGGGCGCGTTCGAACGCGCCCCCGATTCTTGAAAAGCTTATCTGGAAAATGGGCTGCGTGCGGAACGTCTATTTCAGTTCCGATCGGTTCGCCAAAATAGAAAATTTCTGATAGATTTATGTCATGAACGACGTGACGCAGGTACTCTCGCAGATTGCAAATGGCGACGCGAAGGCGGCGAGCCAACTGCTTCCGCTGATTTATGACGAACTGCGGCGGCTGGCGGCCGCACGCGTTGCGCGCGAGGGAAAAGGCATTACGCTCGACGCCACGGCGCTCGTGCACGAAGCTTACCTGAAGCTGGTTGGACCGGTTGAAAAAGACAAAATTAAATGGGACAGCCGTGGGCATTTTTTTGCGGCCGCCGCGACCGCCATGCGGCGCATTTTGGTCGATCGCGCACGCCAGAAAAAGCGCCGCGGCGCGAACGTTCCGCTGATTCCCGAACTTCATGCAGCCAATGCCGCGCCTTCCGAACCGGACAATGAACTTTTGGCGCTGGATGCGGCGTTGGAAAAACTGGCTGAACAAGACCCGATCAAAGCGCGTCTGGTTGAACTGCGCTATTTTGCCGGACTAACAAACGTCCAGGCCGCTGAGATTTTGGGAATTGCTCCGCGTACCGCAGATCGGCAGTGGGCGTTTGTGCGGGCGTGGTTGAAGAACGAAGTGCGCGGTGCAAAAGAATGATTGAGAATTAATGGCGCAACTTCTCAATCGAATCGCATTGTTAGGCGAATCTAGAGGAGAAGACACCATGTTCGGCGAATCGTTGTTTGAGGAAACGCTTTCCGTTCCGCCCGGTGAACGCGCAGCTTTTCTTGACCAGAAATGTCAGGGACAACCCGAATTGCGCGCGGCGGTGGACGCGCTTCTCGCCAATCATGACGAATCCAGCCACTTCCTCGAAGAGCCCTTGTTCGTCAGAAAACCGCCGGAGTCTCCGGCGCCCTATTCCGAAATCACGTCCTTCATTTCCTCGACCGCGCCCACCGTTGTCATCGCCGGCCGTTACACGATGCTGGAGAAAATCGGCGAAGGCGGCATGGGCGAGGTCTGGGTGGCAAAGCAGACCGAACCGATCAAGCGCCGCGTGGCACTGAAGCTGATCAAGACGGGCATGGACTCGAAGGCGGTGCTGGCGCGGTTTGAGCAAGAACGCCAGGCGCTGGCGCTAATGGATCATCCCAACATCGCTCGCGTACTCGACGGTGGCATGACCGCAGCGGGGCTGCCGTTCTTCGTGATGGAACTGGTGAATGGCCTGCCGCTGAACAAGTATTGTGACGAAGCCCGGCTCGCGCCGAAGGAGCGCTTGGAACTTTTCGTGAAAGTTTGCCAAGCGGTGCAGCACGCACATCAGAAGGGCATCATTCATCGCGATTTGAAACCGGCGAATATTTTGGTCGGCGAAGTGGACGGCAATCCGGTTCCGAAAGTTATTGATTTCGGCGTGGCCAAAGCGACCGCCGGTAAGCTGACTGACGAGTCCATGTTCACTCAGTTCGGCGCCGTGGTCGGAACGCTTGAGTATATGGCGCCCGAGCAGGCGGGTGTTGCGAATGAAGACATCGACACGCGCGCGGACATTTATTCGCTCGGTGTCATTCTCTATGAATTGCTGACCGGATTGAAGCCCATCGATGCGAAGCGCCTGAAGAGCACGGCGCTGCTGGAAATGATTCGCGTCATCAAGGAAGTGGATCCCGCGAAACCGTCGACACGCCTCTCGACCGACGCGGAGCTGCCTGCCATGGCGGCGAACCGGCAGACGGATCCGAAGAAGCTGACCGCCCTGCTGCGCGGCGACCTCGACTGCGTGGTGATGAAATGCCTGGAAAAGAACCGCAGCCGGCGATACGACACGGCCAACGGTCTCGCGACGGACATCAAGCGGCATCTTGCGCACGAGCCTGTCATCGCGCGCCCGCCGAGCACCGCGTACCGGCTTCAAAAGGCCTGGCAGCGGAACAAGCTGGCGTGCTCGGCGGCTGGTGCTGTAGCGGCGGCGCTGCTAATTGGGATTACAGTGAGCGTCTCGCAGGCCGTGCGCGCTGATCGCGAAGCCACACGTTCTGCCGCCGCGCTCAACGAACTTCGCGCGACGGCCCCTGCGTTTGCCGAACAGGCGCACGGCCTCGCTTCAAAAGAGCAATTCGACGACGCGATCGAAAAGCTGGACTACGCGATCAAGCTGCGGCCGGATGTGCCGGAGTATCTTGTGACCAAGGGCGACATGCTGCAGTGCCAGTTCAAGCTCGCCGCCGCCGCCGCAAACTACCGGGAAGCCTTGCGCATCAAACCAGGCGTCGCGCGCGCGGAGGCGTCGGCGAAACTCTGCGACGAGCTGCTCGCGGCAAAACCCGGCGAGCAGGGCAAGCTCTCGCGTGAGAGCCTCGCCAAACTTCATCTTGCCATCCAGGAGCAGCAGCGGCCGACGGCGGAGCTGATGCCGGTGGCGCGATTACTCGGTGAGGCCAAAAAACACCTGCTCGATTATTGGCTCGCTCGTCTCAAGGATCTGCCCGTCTCAACTGAAAAGCCGCTCAAAGAGCGTCTCACCATCCGCGACGGCGAACTAAACCCCTCCTGGGACCCCGTCGTCGGATCCGGCAATTTCGAAGTCCAAGTCAACACCGACCCCACGAAGCCCGCCCAATGGCTCACCAAACTATCCTCCTCCCAAAGCCACTGCATCATCCACGGCCTCCCGAGCGGTGTACGCCACTGGGTGCGAGTGAGAGCCAACGGCCCGATGGGGCCCGGGCCGTGGAGTGACGAGGCGAGCAAGATGGTGCCGTAGGGAAACGCGCGGAAACTCCGAGACAGAATTAACATTGATTCGAACGTGAAAAGAATGTAACGTGTGTCCCGGAGTTTCTCGAGTCCTTGAAATTCCGAAAAAATGTGTTGCAGTTACGTTCAATTTCGCTGTGCGACGATATGAGGAGTGAAATGGACACGAATCCAAATGATTTTGCTCCGACGATTCTGGGGCCAGGCGATACGCCGACAGTGCCGCAACCCTCACCACACCCCAAAAACAGCTCCTCGGCTGGCAGCACGACCGTGATCGTTACAACTGAAGAGATGCAGGATCTTTCCAAGGATAGCTTGCTAATCATGGCCCCACGGACCACGCTTAATAGCGTCACCGTGCCTTGTCTAGGTTGCATTGCCCTCGTAAAGAAGCTTGGGCAAGGGGGCATGGCCGCAGTGTATCTCGGGTTTAATCCACGATTAAACAAGAAAGTTGCCGTAAAGGTACTTCCAATGAGTTCGGTGGAACGTGACTCGGGCAGCAAGGTCCGTTTTGTTAGGGAAGCGCAAATGGCTGCGCGCGTCGAATCTCCCCATCTTGTCAACGTTATTGACGTTGATGAGGACAGTAGCGGCTTGGCATTTTACGTGATGGAGTATGTTCAAGGTATTTCGGCTGGAGATTACTTGAAACGGGTTAGGCAGACTGGCGCGCAAGGGTTAAGCGAACTTGAAGCGCTTGACCTGTGCATCGCTGCAACAGTCGGCCTTGCCGCAGCACACGCTAAGGAAGTCATTCACCGCGATGTGAAGCCTGACAATATTATGATACCAGGCGACGAGCGAAAAAAAGAACTGCGACTTCAGCACGCAAAACTGGCTGATCTGGGCCTTGCCCGAGACGTAACCGAGGAAGGCATAACTGCTACGGGCGTCGGAATGGGCACACCAGGATTCATGTCGCCCGAGCAGTGCACAGACGCAAAAAAGTGTGGTAAGCCCGCGGACGTATTCAGCATGGGCGCGACACTGTACGCATTGCTATGTGGCAAAGCTCCTTTTACCAGCGACAGTTCAGCGTTTCAAGTATTCAAAGACACTTGCGATAGGCCTCACGAACCAATTCTAAACGTGCGCTCGGAAGTGTCTGCAACTACTTCCGAACTGCTCGACTGCTGCTTGGCGAAAGATGAAACTATTGATCCGCGCGCATTCAAAGAGACAGGCGAGCGAAGCGAGTCGTTGCCGTTCCCCTCTCCCACCGGGAGAGGGCCGACGAGCAGCCGTATCGCTCGCGGGGTGAGGGGTGTGAGGCTTTGGATACGCGCGGGTCAATAAGCGATTTAAAGACGCATCTGCTCTCCTAGATGCACTCAATGAGTGCCGTGCAGCCTTTAATGCACCAGAAAAAACTGTTGGCAAATACAAAAAATGTCCACAATGCGAAAAGGTTCATCACGAAGTATCCGTTTGCCCTTATTGCGGAAAAATATCTTCATCACAATTGGGCTGCTGGTCTTCATTGGCAATCCTGCCTTTGGGATTTGCGACCTACATCTACCTTGCGTTGTCTGGAAATTGGCTTATTGACTCGCGCACAGTTAAAGCGGTAAGCATGAAGTGCCGATAATATAGA
>JBAXUS010000211.1:0-10267 GCA_037129555.1 Planctomycetota bacterium | reverse complement strand
AAGGCTGACATAAATAACGGGCGTGTTGTTAATAAGAGAACACGTTGAATTAATGCAATAGACCAATGTATATTAATATAATTGTTTATATATTATTATAGATTATTATCTAATATAGATAATGATTGTATAATTGTATTATACACTATGAAGGATGCTTATATAATAATAACACCATTGTTTATATATCCACTTTTTATCGTTCCACCGGTACCGCCGTTTATGCCGGCCTTTCAGGCCTCTTTCATACCCCGCGCTACAACCCAGGCCTTACGGCCTGGGCTACATTAGGCCGCCCCTTCGGGGCTGTACGGCACCTTCCGACACCCGTTTTTCCCCGTTTTGACAATTCACCCTTAAATGGTGTTTTGACTCACAAACCATTACCACCAAATGGTTACTGTGTCATGACAACCTTATGCAAGCACATGACAACTGCGCGTTACGTTTTGGGATGTATCGTACGTTTCACGTTATTTGAACCCATTTGAGTTCATTTGGGCACACCTGTGTCAAAACTCCAAATCTTGTTCGTTGTATGTATGCCGCGGGTGACCCATTCCAGCTTCGGGCAGCCATGACCGCGAGCGCCTTAGCACATTGCGGACTGGGCGCGAACGATTTGCTTTCAATCGAATTTCCTCCACCCGGTGTAGTCAGCGATTGGAGCCATTGGTTGAGTATCGAAACCGACACTCAAAGCAACGCGATCCGCCGTAACACACACACGGGACTGCCTTGCGGAGGCGAAGCATTTGTCGAACGCCAACACGTGATGCTCGGTCGCGTGTTGCTCCCACAACGAGCCGGGCGAAAGAAGAAGAAGTCTGAAGATGATGGAAGGTTGGCGATGGTTAATGAGTAATCTGTCTCCGCATTACCCCGTATTACCGGCGAATCGATGTTCGGCATCACTGCTATCGAGGAGAAATAAATTCATGGTGTTTCGGACTACAATTGCTGCATTTTTATTGACTGCGACCGCATCGATATTCGCTGCCGCTTCCAGCGGTACCATCGGCATGATTACAGCGGTTGACCTGAACGGAACAGTTAAGCTGATTCCCTGGGGCATGACGGCGAACGAATCGATTTCCATCCAGATGGATAAAGATTCGACCATCACTCTTAATATGGATCCGGGCGTGTTGGAACAGTTAAAACCCGGCATGTGGATTAAGCTGGATGAAATCGCCGCCGATGGAGTCAGAAAGAAAATCAGCGCCGGAGAATTCCTGACAAAAGAGGGCGACAAAGTCGTGCTGTTCAAAGGAGTGCCAGAGGAGTTCTTTCTCGTCAGTAATGGCAAAGGATGGTACACGAACGAGATCGACGGCCTGAAATTCAAAGCCCAGCAGATGAGCGGGCCGCCCGGTGGATCGAACACAGGCATGAATTTCCGTGCAGCTGGCTACAAAGAACCTCAAGGCGGATTCGTCGTCTACGTCCCGCTTACGCTGAAGGGCGTCGCACTTAACCACGGTGGCCCCAAGCCAGGCTCGATGACGCCGGACGATCAGGGGCGTGTCTTTATTAACAAGGACACCGTAACAGACAATTATTGGAAGCATTCAAAGAATCCAGCGAGACCCGAAGAAGGATTCACCACCGGTCTGACCGAATTGACGATGCGTAAATTTCCAAAGCGAGAAGCGAATGGGCTAGCACCTGAAATCCGCCCCACTCATGCAGACGTTCAGGCGCCCGATGTCGCCGCACCAAAACTCGACAAACAGGGAATGCCGGACGCGCGTTTCATCAAACGTCACGAGGGCTTCATCGCCGACGCAAAGAAATGTCAGGATGCGGGACTGGTCCTGATCGGCGACTATCTGACCGACGACTGGCGCGGCAACACCAAGAACGGTGTGAAGGCGATCTTCGATCAATCCTACGGTGCGTATAAGCCGCTCAACCTTGGCCAAGGCGGCGACTACACGCAGCACGTCCTTTGGCGGTTGGAGAACGGCGAATTGGAAGGGCTATCTCCGAAGGTCGTCATGCTGCTGATCGGCGGCACCAATGGTTCTAATGGTGATCGACCCGAAAAAATCGCGGCTGGTATCGAAGCGATCATCGCCTGCGTAAAAAAGAAATCTCCCGCGACCAAAATCCTGCTGTTGTCGGTTCCGCCCCGCGCGGAGAAACCGGGAACACCACGCGATCGGCAAATGGCCGTCAACGCGCTGCTTCCTAAATTTCAAGACGATGCGAAAGGCATTCGATTCGTCGATCTGGCCGCGAAGTTCATCCAGCCGGATGGAACGGTATCGAAAGAACTGATGCCGGATTTCTATCATCTATCAGACAAGGGGTATCAGCTGTGGGCTGATACGGTCGCACAGCCACTGAAAGAGATGGGAATATTGAAACAGACTACTCATTGAAATTGTCCCTATTTACCCCTTCAACCCCATCGCTTCATCCAACCCGATCATGATAGTCATATTTTGCAGCGACTGTCCCGACGCGCAGCTGATCGGCACCGCTCAAGAGTACTTACCCCTTTGCGCCGCTCGCCTTGTCTCATATTTCTCTTTTTTTGTCTTAAACTTGGTTATCCCACAGTGTATATCTCAATCGAAGTAGGTACTCGAATGGAACTCACAGCCTTTAGGAGATCGACATGACATTGCGAAGCCGTACCACAACTCTCATTTCCCACGTTGCCTTGACCTTGGCGGTGTCAGTGCTCAGCGTATTCGCCGTCGAGAAGGAGGAGGCGAAAACGCCGATTCCCAAGCACGATGGAAAGCCTGCTGACATGACTAAGCCGGTTCAAGTCTTCATCTTGCTGGGCCAATCCAACATGGTCGGCATGGGCAGGATTCCCATCCTTGAAACTGCGGTGAAGACCAAAGGCAAGTATGCGTACATGGTGGATGATGCGGGTAAGTGGGTTGAGCGGAAGGATGTCCGCTTTGTGCGCTACATGTCCGGCAAAGGACCGTTGAACAACGAATGGATGTGCATCAAAGGCGGCACCATCGGACCTGAGTACGGCATCGGTCACGTCGTCGGCAATGCTATTGACGCGCCAGTCATGATCCTCAAATGCTGCATTGGCAACCGCAGCCTGGGCTGGGATCTTTTGCCGCCTGGAAGTGAGCGCTTCGAAGAAGGCGGCAAGGTGTATGCCGGCTATAAAGATTCACCCGACGTGTGGGTGAAGGGCACCGAGCCGAAGAAGGTCAATTGGTACGCGGGCAAGCAGTATGATGATGATGTCGGCGATGCCAAGAAAGCACTCGCAGACCTCGAAAAGCACTACCCCGGCGCGAAGGGCTTCGAAGTCGCAGGCTTCTTCATGTGGCAAGGCGAGAAAGACGGCGGGAACGCAGTGCATTCAGCGCATTATGAACAGAATCTCGTCAACTTCATCAAGTCTGTGCGCAAGGACTTCAACGCTCCGAACGCGAAGTTTGTCATGGCCACCATTGGTGAAATCGTGAAGGGCAGCGGCAACAAAGTCATGGAGGGGCAATTCGCGGCGGACGGCACCAGCGGCAAACACCCGGAATTCAAGGGCAATGTAGCCACGGTCTATTCTCACCCCATGGCTCAGGGCGGCGGCGGCAACGGTCACTACGGCGGCAACGCTGAAGTCTACATGGATGTTGGCGAAGCGATGGGCAAGGCCATGGTCGAACTGCTGGGTACAGCAAAATGAACCGACACATCGCACGTGTTCTGAGCATCATTTCTCTCTCCATCGCTGCCATCGTCCATGCATCGGACGATGGCAGCAGCGCAGCTGAGTTCGTCGTGCCTCAGCCAGTTCAAGCGGCTATGGGCACATACTGCATCGGCTGCCACGGTGAGAAGAAAAGCAAGGGGCAAGCGCGCCTCGACACCCTGTCGAAACTGGACCTGAAACTGCGGCTTGATCTATTGAACAAGCTGCAAGAGCAATTGTACTTCAAAGAAATGCCGCCCGAAGAATCGGAACAACCCAAGCCCGCTGAACATAAACTGCTCACCGAATGGGTCCGCAGCGAACTGATCAAGGCCAATGCGCCGTTGATCGAAGACAAGCTGAATTACCCCGATTACGGCAATAATGTCGATCACAAGAAGCTCTTCAGTGGCGAGATCAAAGACAAGCCATTCTCCCCGGCGCGACGCTGGCTGGTGAGTCCGCAGATTTTTAAAGGGCGGATTATCGATATTTTCAAAACCAAGACAGACATTTACGAAAAGTACATGCACTGGCCCGGAAGTACGAGCTTCTATGGCGTTTCTCATCCATTTGTACTACCCGACCGCTCAGGGATTCGCGATTACGCCATTACGCCGCTCGACGGCGGGCATTTACTGATCATGCTCTCCAACGCAGAGTGGATGTCCAACAAGCAAATCAGGGGTGCCCGCGTCAAGAAAGGTGACTTCAAAGCAGACTTTTTTGAAAACACGTCAGACCGATTTTCACCGATCACACCGCCAGCCTTTGAGGCGATCATACTAAACACGGCCAAGCCCTCGGACGATGCGATCAAGGCCGCCATTCAAGCGCAATTCAAAGTCGTGCTCCAACGCCCAGCCAACGACACAGAGCAAGCTAAGTATCTGGAATTAACTCGGGCGGCCATTGATTTGGGCGGCAACACAGAAGGACTGCGGCAGATGCTCGTCGCCGTTTTGTTGGAGTCGGAACTGCTTTATCGCATCGAATTTGGTGAAGGTGCTGCCGATGCCGACGGTAGGAAAATGCTCTCACCGCGAGAGGCCAGTTACGCCATCTCCTATGCTATTGGCGACTGGAGCCCGGACCCCGCTCTGATCAAGGCCGCAACAGAAGGGCGACTCAAAACAAAAGAGGATTACAAGCGGGAAGTGTTGAGACTGCTGGCTGATGATACCTATTATATAGGACAGATCGACCCGACGGTCAATGATTCCGATCTTTCAACCCACCCGAAAATCATTCGCTTCTTTCGCGAGTTCTTCGGTTACCCCAACGCGCTCAAAGTTTTTAAAGACAAGAACCGCAGCGACGGCTATTACGACAATCCAGGACGCGGCAATTCCGGGACAGGCGGTATCCTGATCCGGGAAGCCGACATGCTTGTGGAATGGTGCGTCAAGCAGGATAGGGATGTATTTGCCAACCTGTTGGGAACCGAAAAGTTTTTCGCGGCTCCCCTGGAGGAAGACGAAAGGAATAGGCATAAAAAAGTAAAGCACATAACAGCGGCAGATAAGATTGATGCGTTGAACACGATTTATGATCTGCTCAAGGATACTGATTGGAAAAATAATCCGAAGAAAGTCGCTGACGAGAACAAAGAGGCCATTGATCTCTACAGAAAATATTTTGTCTGGAACGGTGGAGGAGACAAGAGCCTCCAGCAACTCATAACCCATGTCGCTGCATTTCGAGCAAAAGGCCTGAGCCCCAATCCCGTCTGGAATTATCCATTTGGAATTCATAAACTCACGCCGTGGTTACACAGTTATAATATTAATCCCCCGGATTGGGAATATGCGCAGCAGCAGCCGTTCAAACTCGAAAATCGCAAAGGCATCCTCACCCACCCCGCGTGGTTGATTGCTCATTCCTCAAACTTCCACACCGACCCCATTCGGCGCGGGCGCTGGATTCAAGAAAAACTGCTGGCCGGACGCGTGCCGGATGTGCCGATCACAGTAGACGCCAAAATTCCGGAAGACCCGCACATGACATTGCGTGAACGCGTTGAATCTGTAACCGGTCCAGCACAGGAGATGTGCTGGAAATGCCATCAACACATGAACCCACTCGGCTACCCCTTCGAAAAGTTCGATGACTTCGGGCGCTTTCGTGCGGACGAACCATTGGAGAATCCAGAGAACCTGATCTCCAAAGCCAAGGGCAAATACGACGCCGACAACTATAAGACTAAGCCGGTGAGCACCGTCGGAGAACTCCATGGAACAGGCAACCCGAAACTGGATGGCTCCGTCAAAGACGCCTTTGATTTGATCGACCGTCTAGGTAAATCCGATCGCGTCCGCCAGTCGATCATCCGCCACGCCTTCCGCTTTTACATGGGACGCAACGAACTGCTCTCCGATTCGCAAACACTGATCGAAGCAGACAAAGCCTACATCGAAAGCGGCGGCAGTTTCAAAGCTGTGATCGTGTCGCTGTTGACCTCTGATTCATTCATGTATCGGAAGTAGAATAGCACTGAATGATTTACACTGGAAGGCAATACAATGCGCCATCTGTACCAGTTACTCCGGTGAAAGGAGTTATTGTCAAAAGTTGACGGGCCGGTAAAAAGTCCATTGCAATCAGGCAGATTTCTGAGCGGCCACATAAGTATCTGGGTCGCGCCATGCAGCGTGCATGTCATGATCGAGGGCGAATCAGGCACAGGCAAGGAACTCCTGGCGAAGGCGATCCACGACTCCAGTTCGCGGCACAAGACCGGCGCATTCGTCGCGGTGAATTTTCGCTGCTGTTGCAATGGATCGAACGTGCAATCGGACACAAGGATAACCCATGCCCACTCCGCCGCCCCGCAAGCGCTTTCCCCTTCTTATGGTAAAGAGGCATCTCTCGACGGCCATTGTGATGATGTTTGTCGCGGGCGCGGACGCCTTTGCTTGCCACCACCTTTAGGTGGTGGTTTAAAGCATTTAAGAATACCTTGAGCCGGCTTCAGCCGGCTTGAAATGGATGCAGGAGGCTTCAGCCATGCCCGGAATCGGGAAAGATGCCCGTGTAGAAAACTCCATTGGCCGCACCGCGCGAGTCGCGCACGGTCTGATGCTGCAACTGCCATTCCGCCACCTTGATCAAGGTGCTCTTGATGTAATCAGGGTTGGAATAGTCATGAACGATCACGTTGCCCTCGGCGGCATTGGCGGTCGCGCCCAGAAACCCGGCAAGCAGCCACAGCGATGCGAGAATCCGGTTTGGCCTGATGATGTTGGCTTTCTTCATGTTTTCATTCCCGGGAATTTACTCCTTATCGTCAGTCGCCGGCTTCGATTTGCCTGCGGCTTGCTAAACGTTATATGACTGTGGATGGTTTCTTTTCTCTTTTTTGAAAGGGGCAGTCATGCCAATTCGTGGGCTGGAAACATTCGATAAGCAGGCCATTTGGATTCTCGTTCATCGAAGGCCGGACCCGCACCGCCCTTCATTTTTACCAACGTTAGAACTGGTTGACGGCTTCGAACAATCATGCGGCGGCGAATCAATCAAACGCTTTCAAGCCCGCGAGTCGCTGGATAAACGAAGCTTGATGCGATGTTTTTTTATCGACGCGGCACACCTCACGAAACGCGATAAAGAAATCATGTTTCAAGTTCTTGTCGACTGGCTTTCGGGCCGTTCAATCGACCGCATTTACGAATAACGGGCTTCCCATCATTCTCCTTCACGCGGGAAAGCTTCGGCGCTTGTACGGGGCACCGGTGGTGTGCTTTTTGGTCCTTGCTGCGGTGCTTCACGTGCTGGGCATTTTCTCGATTCACGCCCGTGTGTTGTGAGGGGGAACCGCAGCGCCACCCCACCCTTCTCCCGTTGCACCCGCCTACTCTTTCGATTAAATTCCCGCCACTAATTGGAGGTAGCACTTCGTGTCAAATGGCTCGCGCGCTCGTTCTGAATCGGCGATGGAATCCCGGGCAATCAAGATCGCTGCACTCGCGGTCGTCATGGCGGCCCTTTACTACGGCAAGCCCATGCTCGCGCCGCTTGCACTCGCGGTGTTGCTCAGCTTGCTGTTGACGCCGCCGGTCCATTTTCTCGAACGCTACATCGGCCGCCTCGCCGCCGTCATCGTCTCCGTCGTGCTCACGATCGTCATCTTGTCCACGGCAGGTTACGGTCTCGGCGTCAAAGCCGTCCAACTGGCGTCGCGCATTCCGCAAAGCAAAGACAAGCTGATCAAAAAAGCTGATCGTTTCAAATCGTACGCAGGCGTGTGGGTCTCCGCTGCCGTGGATGGCTTTGCCGAATTGACGCAAAACAAAGTCGCGCAGGATCCCGACGCCGTCGTCCCGCCGCCCGCGCTTCCACCACCGCCCGTCAAAGTTGAATCCCTCGCGACCAAGATCAATCCCTTCGAACTCACCGCCTCCATTCTCGGCCCACTGCTCGGTCCGCTTGAAACGGCGCTGATCGTCTTAATTTTCTCGATCTACATTTTGATCCAACCCGATGACCTCCGCAACCGGATCGTTCGACTCGCCGGGCGCAAGAAGATTCGCTCCACGTCCCACGCCGTGGACGAAGTCAGCCGCAAAGTCAGTCACTACATTTTCATGCAAACGGTGATCAATTTCGTCTACGGCGCGATGGTCGCCGCTGGCATGTCCGCGATGGGATTGTCCGACGGAATCGTCTGGGGCGGACTCGTCGCCATTCTCCGCTTCGTCCCTTATTTAGGAACCTGGCTCGCCGCACTTCCGCCCATCTTACTGCTGATCGCCACAACCGACGGCTGGCAGCCCCTCCATCTGCTGATGCTCTTCGTCATCCTTGATCTTGGGTTCGCGTTCGTGATTGAGCCGAATGTGATCGGCAGCGGCTTCGGCATTTCTCCACTCTCACTGCTCGTCGCAGCTATTTTTTGGACGTGGATGTGGGGCCCGCTCGGGCTACTGCTGTCAACGCCGCTGACCGTCTGCCTCGCCGTAATGGGCAAGCACATTTCAGCGCTCCGATTCTTGAATGTCCTGCTGACCGACAAGCCCGTCTTGAACGCGCGCGTCCGATTCTATCATCGGCTGATCGCTCAAAACCGCAGCACCGCGCTCGCGCTGTTGAAGTCAGAACTGCGCGACAAAACGCACTGCCAATTGTGCGATTCGATGCTCCTCCCGGTCGTCGGGCTCTCCGAAATGGATCAGCATTATGGCCGCATTGATGCCAAGAAAGCGCAGTCCGTGCGCGAGCTGGCGGTCGAAGTCATTGACGCCGCGACAAAGTCAGAAGACGAACCCTCGACCGTTCCCAATGTCTCGGTCTCGTCGCTCAAAGTACTGCCGGAATTCACTGTCCTGTGCATCCCAGCGCACACCAGCGCCGACGAATTGACCGCACGGATTTTCGCTGAACAACTCCGCGCGCGTGGCATTCATGCGCACGAAATGACGAACAATTGCTCGCTCGATGAAACACTGGCCATCATCGCCGAACGCCGCGCCGAAATTGTCTGCATTTCCGCAACACCGCCGAACGCTGTCCTCCAAGCGCGGACGCTCTACCAAACCATCCGAGCGCAATTCCCGAATTGTATCATCGTGATCGGATTGTGGGCCCGCCGATCAAGCTCCAAAGAATCACGCCTGCGCATCGAATCCGCAAAATCCGACGGCATCGTCTCCACCTACGCCGAAGGCATCGCGTTCATCGAGCGCCAAATCCCGGCGCTGATCCGGAAATACAAACCACTTGTGCAGGAAAAGAAGTAGAGCAGACCGCCCTACGACTCCGACCCAGCAGTCAATTCAAGCTCTCGTTTCGCATCCTCCGCCTTCCACGCTTCCAACGCGGCGAGCGCGTTGACCGGCTTCTCATGCGTCGCTTCTTTTATCAACAATCCGTCGCGCATATGCAGCGCGCGACCGGCACACGCGGCGACGTCGAGTTCGTGAGTCACCATCAGAATCGTCAGTCCTTCTTCGTTCAACTTCTGAAGCAGCGCCAAGATTTCGTAGCCAGTTCGCGTGTCCAAATTTCCAGTCGGCTCGTCCGCGAGCAACAACGAAGGCGTGTTAGCCAACGCACGAGCGATCGCCACGCGCTGCTGCTGTCCGCCTGAAAGTTCCGTCGGCTTGCGCTCTAATTTATCTTTCAAGCCCACGCGCACGAGTGCCTCTTCCGCGCGCTCACGACGCTCCTTCCCCGGAGCCCCCGCGTATTGCAACGGCAATTCGCAATTCGCCCGTGCACTCAAACGCGGAAGGAGCTGGAAACTTTGAAAGACAAATCCCAGCGTTCGCGAACGAACCCGAGCCAGATCGCCCCGGGATTTTCGTGACACGTCATCCCCATTTAATAAATACGCGCCGGTCGTCGGGCGATCAAGGCAGCCGAGAATATTCATCAGCGTCGATTTGCCCGAACCTGAATGCCCCATGACCGCAATGAAATCCCGACGCCGAATCACGAAGCTCACGCCGCGCAACGCGAAGACCGGATTCGACGTGTTGTCGCCATACGTCTTGACGAGCTTCCGCGCCTCGACAACAGGAATGCTCGGTGCTGCCGTTCCCCTCTCCCCTTGAGGGAGAGGGCCGACGAGCCTGCCGTTCGGCTCGCGGGGTG
>JBAXUS010000210.1:0-10305 GCA_037129555.1 Planctomycetota bacterium | reverse complement strand
TTCGAAAAGTTCCTCGAAGAATTCGGCACGGTTCTGACCGATCCCGCCAGCGGCCCCGTTCCACCTTCAGAGGCTGAAATTGGGAGGTTGTTGGCAGCGGCGCCGAAATATGGTATTGAGATGCGTGTTCCACATTGATCGAACCGTGTCTTGGCTTGCAGGAACGTTTGATGTTCAGCGACAGCACGATTTTCTTCACCATCCACTGGCTGCCCATCCTGGCTTGCTTCGTGCCATTCTGGCTGGGGTGTTACGCCTACGCGATTGTATTCATGTGGCGCGCGCTCGCTCCTATCGCGCGCACAAACTTTCATTTTTACATCACAGACATTTGGGCGACGATGCTCTGCTTGATTCCCACGCTCGTGCTCTTCGCCGAGACGACGAAATTGAGTCACGCTGAACGCGACCGCGATCTCGTCGGGTTGGGGATTCTCACGCTGAGCCAGATTCTGGGCGTCGCGCTCGGACGCATCTTTTCAATTCCGCGCACGGGCGAATCACTGCCCCGGCGCACGGACCAAGCGCTCTGCGTCGTGACCGGAGCCTACGTGTTCGGCGTCGCCGGTCTCTTCGCCATCATCATCGCATTTGCAATTCTCGCGCTGATCGTGCTGACGGTCGTGAGCTATCCCGTGCTCGGAATTTGGTTCGCACTCTTCGGCTTCCTCGTTTTCAGGACGTGGAGAAAAGCGATGCTGAAACCAAAATGATGTGATGCGCATGAAGCAATCAGACGCCATCGTCCCGCACACCTCGGTGTATCAATAATCTCACATTCCGACTGCTCATTTTGACTTTACGAGGAATTTTTCATGTCGTCCATAAGCTTTGCCAAACCCCGCATGAACCGTCTGTTTGCGTCGAGCGGGAAATGTTTTGACGTCGCCATCGATCACGGATTCTTCAACGAAGTCTCTTTTTTAAGCGGCATTGAAAACATGGACAAAGCCATCGCGACCATCGTCGCAGCAGCTCCGGACGCGATTCAACTGACCGTCGGCCAAGCCGAAATTTTGCAGCGCATTCCCGGCAAACAAAAACCTTCTCTGGTCCTGCGCACTGACGTGGCCAACGTTTACGGCTCCGTCCTGCCGCGTTTTCTTTTCAGCAAGCTTATAGACGACGCCGTCGAGCAAGCATTGCGCCTCGACGCAGCGTGTGTGGTCGTCAATCTGTTGATGCTTCCGAACCAGCCCGAATTGCATTACGCCTGCATCGAAAATATCTGCAAACTCAAACCTATCTGCGACCGATACGGTATGCCCCTGATGATCGAACCGCTGGTCATGCAGCCCAACGATAAAAAAGGCGGCTACATGGTCGATGGTGACTTGAACAAGATTCTGCCGCTGGTCCGTCAGGCGCGCGAATTGGGCGCGGATATCATCAAAGCCGACCCGTGCGACGACGCCAGCCAGTACCACAAAGTCATCGAAGCCGCCGGCGTCCCGGTCCTCCCGCGCGGTGGCGGTCGAGCTCCCGACCGCGAAATTTTTGAACGCACGATTGAACTGATGAAGCAGGGATCGAGCGGCATCGTCTACGGTCGAAACGTCATCCAACATCCGAACCCAAAAGGCATGACCGAAGCCTTCATGGCAATTGTCCACAACGGCGCGACGGTCGACGAGGCACTCAAGAAAGTTAAGTAAGTTATTTCGTCCCAAGTTCCCGTGCGATTTTCTTGAACATCTCCGCACCCGCCGTCGGGGTTCGTGACAGCGTTTTGTAGTTCATTTTGTACAACCCGAATCGTGGTTCGAATCCTTCTGCCCATTCGAAATTGTCGAGCAGAGACCAGTGATAATATCCTTTCACGGGGATGCCTTCGTTGACGGCGCGTTGCAGGGCGTGCAGATGCTGTCGGAGGAACGGCGCGCGTTTTGTGTCGTGGGCGTCGGCAAGGCCGTTCTCGGTGATGTAGATCGGCACGTGATAGCGGTGATGAACTTCACGCAGCAGCACCAGCAATCCTTCCGGATGAATCTCCCAGCCTAGATCATTTTGCTCGCCGGGGCCAGGGCCTGTTTCGATCAGGCCGGGTGTGGTCAGAGCGAAGTGGACCAAGTCGCGGCGGTAGTAATTCACGCCGATGAAATCGACGGGTGCGCACGCCGGTAGCGGCTCGTTGATGGATGGAAATCCCGGGGCGTTGAAACGGATGTGGCCGGATTGGATCGAGTCGCAAAACGCCCAATTGAACGCTGAGGCGGCTGCGTGAGCGGCACCCCAATCGGCGAGATTCCAGCGCTGTTTGGGTTCGAAATCGACGAGATGAATCGCAGCTCCGACCTTCGCTTTGGGAGCGACTTGCTTCAGAGCAACGGTCGCCGCTGCGTGTGCTCGGACGAGGCCGGCGAACGCGTGGACCGCATCAGCATTCGATTTTTTTCCGGGCGGAAAGATGCCGGTGACGTAACCGAAATACATCATGATATTCGGCTCGTTTATCGTACACCACAGCGCCACGTCCGGGCCCAAGCGCTCGGCTGCGACTCTCGCAAATCGTCCGAACTTTTCAGGGAAATCCGCTGCGGTTGCGCCGCCTCGCTGAGCCAGCCAGTGAGGCAACGTGAAGTGGAGCAGCGTGACCATCGGCGCGATGCCGTGTGCTTTCAGTTTCTTTAATTGTCCGGCGTAATGGTTCCACGCGGCGTCGTCCCACACGCCGTCAGTGGGTTCGAGGCGGCTCCATTCGATTGAGAACCGGTACGAATTCGCGCCGAGTTCCTGCATCAGCGCGATGTCGTCATCGATGCGGTTCCAGGAGTCGCAGGCTTGTCCGCTCACGTCGCCATGCTTGATCCTCCCCGCTTCCCGTTCGAACGCAGCCCAATCGTTTTTATCGTTGCCGCCTTCAATTTGATGCGCGGAGGTGGCGGTGCCGAACAGAAAATCGTCGGGCATTTTCACGATCGGTTTCGTCTCATCGCCAGGCGAGAACGTGATGGTTGGATAGGCCCACACGAGATAGAGAATTGCAGCGAGGTACGTGATGCTCAGAGCCGCGACGACACTGAGCGAGACCCATCGCCACGGGCGGAGGGATACGAAATCGATGGCTGAACGGATCAAACTCACGCGAAGGCTCCGGTGATTCTTGCGAATTTCGCTTCCCAAAAAGGCGCACGGTCTCGACCTGGAAAGTTGCTTATAGCATTCTGGATTGAGGGCGGTCCGTCAAGTCGCTGAATTCGTGCGCCTGTGAAGGTTCTGTCAATTCGCTGGATGAGCGTAAAACACGGTGTATTACTAGCGAGTTCAATTCTCAACGATTTTAAGGATGATTCAAAATGGATGAACTGTCGCGACGGGACGTGTTGAAGTCGGGTGCGTTGATGGCTCCGGCATTGTTGGGGCTGACTTCCTTTTCAGCATCAGCTGCTGACCCCTATGAAGACGCGGTGCTGCTTGATGGTGAACCGCCTAAACTGACGCCCGGCGCGTACACGATCGCGGTGTTGCCGGATACGCAGTTCTACAGCCAGACGTATCCTCAGACGTATATCGCGCAGACGAATTGGATCGTTGAGAACAAGGCCGCGCGCAACATCGCGTGTGTGCTCCATCTCGGGGACATCACCAACAACAACACGGTGCCCGAGTGGGTCGCTGCACAGAAGGCGATGCAGAAGCTTGACGGCCACGTCCCATATTTCATGGTTCCCGGCAACCATGATTACAGCGCCGGGGGCGGATGCAAGGATCGCACCACGTTGATGAGCGAGTATTTCCCGGTCTCCAGTTTCAAAGGCAAGCCGACGTTCGGCGGCGTGTATGACAAGGAGCCTGAGCGCATCGAGAACAGTTACCACACGTTCACGGTGGGACAGCGGAAGTTTCTGGTGATCGCGCTCGAGTTCGGGCCGCGCCGGGATGTGGTGCGCTGGGCCAACGACATCGCCGCTCGGCATCCTGAGCACAGCGCGATTCTGATCACGCATGTGTACATGTATCACGACGACACGCGCTACGATTGGAAGGGGCAGGGCAAGAAGCAGGCGTGGAATCCACATGGCTACGCCGTCGCCGGGGCGACGAAGGATGACGTGATGGACGGCGAGGAACTGTGGACGGAACTCGTCAGCAAGCACAAGAATTTCATCATGACACTGAATGGTCACGTATTGAAAGACGGTCTGGGGCGGCTGTCGTCAAAATCACCGAGCAGCGGGCATGACGTGCATCAAATGCTGGTGAATTTCCAGATGCGCCCGAAGGGTGGCGACGGCTGGCTGCGGCTGCTCGAGTTCCGCGAAGACAGCAAACTGGTGCAGGTCTACGATTATTCGCCAATGCGCAAACAGCGCAATGAATCGGGGCAGAATCAGTTTACGCTGGGGCTGGCGTAGGGGAAAGTTGGACGGATGGATGTGATCAACCCGTTAAACCGGCACTGGTAGGAATACCTACCAGTCGCTCCCGGCTCGCATTATCGTCAAATCACTAATCCTTTTGCCGCTTCATGATTGCGACAATAAATTTCGAGCCCCCGTTTACTTTTTCGATGTCGATAACCGATACCAACTCCCATCCCTCTTCGCCCCGAGCATTGAGCAACTCCGTCATTTTGACAGAATCAAAATCAGTCCCCGAGAAAAAGCCGACATCTGTCTGTATCTTGAGAGTCTTGTATTCCCATCGAGTTTTCATAAATGGTTAAAAGCTCCGTATGGTCACTTGCGATTCTATTAAATCAGACAGTTTAGTTGCTCTGATTTTCATGTATTTGATTGCATGATTATTCTTGTTTTTCAAACGGTTTTTCAGCGGGGACGACGACGGGGGCGATGACTGATTTCCATACGGCGTAGCCTGCTGGCAGCATGTGGATGTTGCCGGGAATGAAACACTCGACTTTGGGTTGGCCGTCCGCGCCGATCAGCGGTGTGGTTATGTCGAGGAACTTCATCCATGTCTGCGTCTCGCATTCTTTGCGCAGAAGGTCGTTGGTCTTGCGCAAGTCATCGATCTTGTCAAAGCGCTTACCAGGGCTCGGCACGAGACCGAGGACATACAGTCGGGACTCCGGCAAGGCTGCGTGGAACGTGCGATGGAGTTTCTGGAAGTGTGCGAGCACGACTTCGGGTTTGTCGCCGGCGTTGATGTCGTTACTGCCTTCGTAGAGTATCACCGCGCGTGGCTTGAAAGCGATCGCCAGGTTTTCGATGAACAGGTCTGCCGCCTGATTCATGCGGCTGCCGCCGATGCCGTAGTTGTGGATGGACAAGGGCGCGAGGTCTACCGTTACTGTCTTCCAGAATTCCATGTGTGAGCTGCCAATGCAGATGATGCTGCCGGGTGCGGGTGGGACTTTGCGGGCGGCCTCGAGCACTTTTTCATATTTCGCGAGTATCTTCGAGGTAGATGATGTGTCGGTAAGCGCGTGTGCTGCGTCTTCGACAGCGAAAGTAGACACTGCGATGGTGGCGAACAAAACGAGGGACAGTTTGATTTTCATAAGAGTATTACGTCATTACTGGACAGAGTTATCGACCGCATCCGTGCGGTCGAGCATGGCTAAAATCGTACCGCACTTTTTCGAAGCGACAAGATGTATCTAAAATTCGGACTCGAAATAGGAATCTGATTTGTTCGGCTGTAGCGACTGCTTGGTGTGCTTTTTGAAAAGAGGCGGGTGGCCCACCCCAGCTTGCTGGGGTGGGTCGCGATAGCGACAAGAAGCCACACCGTGACGCTTGAATTTCAAAAAAAGCGTGTATTCTCCGGTAATGCCCAAACGTCGGATACACGGAGAAGGTACCTACGTCCACTACGTGACGTTTTCGTGCTACAAGCGCAGGAAATTGCTGTTGCCCGATGTTTGCAAACGGATCGTCATTGGAACCTTGGGAAGCCAGTTTCGGCGGCAGAATGGAATGTGTCTTGGTTTTGTCATCATGCTGGACCACGTTCATGCAATGGTCTGGTTTCCCGAAGAGAGCATCAAATCAGCTTGTGTATGGACAAATGGAAGGAACTGAGTTCTAAACAGATCGAGACAACCTATGCGCGCGAATTTCCGAACTACTGGTCAAAATTGGACGAACGGGAAACCGTCTGGCAGCCACGGTACTACGACTTCAATTTGTATTCGGAAGGGAAAATGCATGAGAAACTGGAATACATGCATAACAATCCTGTCCGGGCCGGGCTTGCGAAGGACATTTGCGATTGGCCGTGGAGTTCCGCTCAATGGTGGCATCAGGGCAGGTCCGTAGGAATTCCCGTATCATGGCACCCGTGAAATCGAGAGCTTCTTTTTGTATCGAACGCGCAGGGAGGAGCATCTTGTCGCTATCGCGACCCACCCCAGCAAGCTGGGGTGGGCCACCCGTGATGCACACTTTTATCTATTTGGAATTGGATCGTTATGCCCGAATCTGACTTTACCACACTCGCCGAACCGTCCGTCTCGTCGGTGCCGAATCCCCTGCGTTCGATTCTGATCCGCATCGGGAAAATCCTCTTCAAGGTCGCTTTTGTTGGAGGGATTTTCTGCTTTCTCATCAATATCATCCAAATGTCCGATCTCCGCGATTTGGCTAAGCGCTGGCCGTGGGTGCTGGTGTCGATCGCGCTCTATTTTGTTGCGATGCTCTCGTGCTCGCTTCGCTACAAACTGCTGTTGCGGGCGTTGGACATGCACTCCAGATTCCGGGATGTGTTTTCGTTTTCGATGATCGCGGGACTCTTCTATCTGGTCTGGTGGGTCGTCGGCGACTTGGTGAAAGCGTATTACGTCTTCCGCAGCACGCGGGCGGGGAGTGGCAAGCCGAACATTGGGCTGATTGTGTTGAGCGTCTTTCTGGACCGGATCGTGGGCTTCTTCGCGCTGCTCACGCTGGGGTTTATCGTCAGCATCGTGGCGTGGCCGCAGCTCCAGAACGAACCGAATTTGCGGCGCTTGGTCCTGCTTTTCGCGGGGGTCTGCGCGGGGGCGCTGGTCTTCTTCTTTATAATGGTGTCGGAAAAGTTGGAAAACAGCCCGCTTCGCAAACGGTTGATGCAAATCGTGCCGTTTCATCAAAAACTCGAAGCCATCTACGCGGGGTTCGCCGGGTTGCGGCACCACAAGCCGATCTTGGCGGCGATGCTGGGCCTGTCGATCCTCAATCACATCATCGTGTGCGTGATCATGCTCCTTTTAATGCAAGGGGTGACATTTACGTCAGCGGCGACGGGCTTGATCGTCGCCCCGGAGGCGATGCCAAGCGCCCTGTCGTGCCTGACCGTTCTGCCGCTGGGTTTCTTCCTCTCTACGTTCGGCATGGCCTTTGGATTCGGAGTTGGGACTGTTGCGTTTGAATTACTGTTTCAGCGGTTGCTCGGTATCGGCGGCGTAGCCAAAATGGTGCTGGCGTTTCAGATCGTCGGCTTGCTGTTCCGCTTGCTGGGCATACCATTCTGGCTGTTGTATCGACGTAAAGCAGGAGTGGAGACGATGGAATCGCGTGACGCATAATAAAGGAGGGTAGGCGGGTGGCACTGTTAGCGTGGGTGCCACGGACCAGTACCCTAGTCCGTGCTGTTGGACGCTCGATTAACCCGTGGCTTGAAGGTTTTCTTTGATCGTTCGCGTATCAGCACGGAGCAGAATACTGCTCCGGGGCACTCGGCGCTCTTGAATTAAAAACGGTCTCTCGTCAGCACGTCACGGAGTTATCGTGCCGACGAACCCTTCTTTGTCCAATAAAGAGGGCTCTGGATTGCAACGCTCGCTCCCGATTCTCACTGGTAGACGATACGGTGTGTCTACCCGTGGCACACCCCTTGATTCCGTCCCCAATCCGTGCGACAACCCGAACGCAATACCCTGAATCTGCTCGCCCGACATGTGCAGCGCCGAGCCGATGCGATCCAAACCAAACGCGCCGGTGGCGTCGCGCGGAAGCATGGACGCCAGATCGGTGTGTTTACCAAATAGATCGTTGAGCGTGTTTTGATACTGCGTCCGATTCAAACGGCGGAACGTGCCGTCGCTGCCAATCTGATCCTTCAGCGCCACGGCCGCGCGGCTGAGTTCCGCGTTGATAGCCGCCATGGCAGAAGAAACTTCCTGGGGCGATGGTTGCGCGGTCTCTTTTTTCGGCGGCATTTCCCCAGCCGTCACGCGCTCAGCGACCACGCGCCATTCTTTCACGCGCCGCCCGGAAGCGAACGCGCAGGACGCTCTCCGGGCCGACCGAAACCATGCTGCCGGAATGATCCTGAACACAGACGGCATAATTCACACGCGGAACGCCGTCGCTTTTCTTGTCGCTAACGTCTGGAACTTGTTGAAGCCGTCCAGGACCTTGGTTGTCCGCAGGCAGCCACGTGCCTCGCCAAATCACTGAGGGCGCTTGCTCAAACGTTTGGCGAAAAGTTGTTGGAGCGAGAAGCATCCGGCTGCTTTCTAGCGAATTGGTGGTCTCAAGCGTGGCCACGGACATTTCTCCTTGCCGCACATCGACCACGCTTCCATCAGCGAGCCGGCGCATGCGAACATGGCCGCTCTCAACGGAAAGCGTTGTGCTTCCCGGATTCGTGGAGAGTTGGAAACGCGTCACCACTATGTCAATCTCGGCAGTGGAGGTGAGGACGCGCATGGGCTGATCCGGTTTCTGGGTACGTACATCCGCATTCAACGCCCCCCGCCAAAACGTTCACGCTTGTTTTTTCACAAGCGCGCCTTGTTTTCGCTTGCAGAACGCATCCCAATAATCGCTACACAGGTGGCTCAATCGGTCAGTCGTAATTTCGTTATTCGCCTGATCCAAAATCTCGATCGAACCGCAACTGATGTGCAGCGTCGCGCCTTGTCGGTCGCGTGGATAGCGGTGCTGAAAACACATGATTTCCAAGGATTCTTTTTTGCGTTTCGTGGAAACGATTTCCAATTCTTCCCAGAAAATATCGCGCAGTTCGGTCACCACTTCGTTGTCGACATCCGGTGGATAGGCCCACAGATGGAGTTCGAGTTTATCAATCGCGCTGAATTGAAGATAAAAGTTTCGGAACGATTTGTTGATGCACTCCGCTAAATAGACGCATTCAACCGTCAGCTTTAACGAGTCAAAGTCCCCGGTCCAGGATTCAATCGAACTGCCATGAAAGAGCGCAAAAGTCTCTTCCATGTCAGTGAGCGGGCTTTTCACATAAAGCATAATGTGGCACCGAGACACACGAGAAACTGGAAGCGTTGCGGACAAGAGTAAGCCAACGCGATTCATTTATCGGCACGTGCTTGTAATTATTAAGAGTATCCAAGCCACGGCAGAGAACGCAATGATTGGATGCGAAATAAATGCGCCGTGACGTTCTGAAAAATGTCTTCTGCGGCCGGAGCGTCGCGCTCAATAACCCACACGGACGCGAGAACCCGCATCCGTGCTGACAGTAGCGTCTTAACAATCTCTTCCTGAGCGAGCGCCATGCGGCCATTCCATAATCGAAAACGGTAAGACTTCGCATATTGAACACATGAATTCAACGATCCTGACACACCGCCGAATTTCTGGTGTGAGTGGCCTAATGGGTCAAAGGCAAACCCAAGCCCACGATTATCTGGGATGGTTCCCCGGTGTATCGCGCTCGCCTGGCACAGGACAAAGCTAAAGAACTGGGCATCGAAATAATCCCGCTTCCCGGCTACAGTCTGGATTTGAATCCCACCGAAGGGCTGTGGAAATGGATGCGCGAAGAAGTAACCTATGCCTATTGTCAGCCTTCGCTGGAAGCGCTTCATGCCGCATGCCGGGAATTTCTGGCACGCGTGAATCAAGCACCGCTGACCATGGTCGAACGCCTGTGGCCACGCTGGGAGCTCGATCCCGACGAAGAGAAACTACGGGTTTCAGCTTAGATTGAGTTTAGAGCAAAGCTCATCGCCAGAAACGTGAAATGGAGACGGGACAACAAAGAAATAAAAGCGAAGCCCATCCCAGAAAGCCAACTCCGGGCTATCGAACCAGAAACCTACGCCAAAATCGGCGAAGAGATAATCAAAGGAAAGCCCATCCCACGACTCTGGGAAGTGGATGAGCTAGAGAAGTTAAAGGAGTTCAACATTCAAGAAAACGGCCTGACTTTTCACAACGTTTTCACAAATCGTATTCGCGGTGAAAAAGTATGAGATCCTTATCCGGAGACGGTTCAAAATCATTCACTCGATATACAGGCGAGTTGCGCTTAAAGTCAACATTATCCAGAAATAACTTGCCCTTTGAGATCAATGCCGTGGTCGAAATAGCCCTCACGCCTGCCGGTCATCTTGCGCTGCTTGAAAGTGGCGATCCTGCGGGATCGGGATTGGCCGAA
>JBAXUS010000021.1:0-49301 GCA_037129555.1 Planctomycetota bacterium | reverse complement strand
CTTCTTTTTAATAACGATCACTCACTTCACGCCGCACCAAACACCGTCCGCAACAAGGCCAGCGATTTCGGCACCGCTGTCTCCGGATTTTCTTTGCCTTCCATTTCCAATGATACCCAGCCCGTGTAGTTCGCTTTGCGCATGATCGCCACAATGCGCGGGTAATCCAAATCGAGCGTGTACCATTTGCCACCGCCCGGATACGTCTTCGCCTGCATGTACGTCGTGTGCGGAGCCAGCATCGCAAGGCGGTCGTAAGGATCTTCCAAAAAGTTGCCCGTATCAAGCGTCACGCCAAGCCACGGTGAATTGATCGCCTTGACGATGCGCAGCACCCCTTGCGGCGTCAGTCCCAAACCCCAGTGATTCTCCAGCGCCATCACAACGCCGCGCTTTTCAGCTTCCGGAATCAGCTTTTGAAACGCTTCAATCACCCAGCCGAAACCCTCTTCATCCGTATGCCCATCCAGCGGCGCTTCAACCCCTCGTTGCTTCATCAACGTATCAAAATCCACGCGATTCCAACGCCCCGTGTTGACGCGGATCACCGGAATGCCCAATTGATACGCACGCTCCAAACTGGTGGTCGTGATCTTCACATTGTCGTCGCGTTCTTTAGCGCTGGGGTCCACAAAATCCTGATGCGTACTCATGGCATACAGCGGCATTCCCAGCGTCAACGCCTGCCGTTTTAGTTTGCGCAAAAAGCCCGCCTCATTCGACGCCATCTCTTTGAGCATCTGCTTTTCCAACAATTCCAACCCATCAAAACCCATCGCCGCAGCGCGCTCCAAACAATGCACCACCGGCGGCGGCTCTCCATTAAAGCCCCAGAACGAATACGTGGACACCCCAATCGGATTGCCTTTGCGCGGCCCAACATTCGGAGCAGGCGCAGCAGGTGCCGCAGTCTCGGTACACGGCTGATTGCAACCAGACAACATGATCGCGGGCAACGAAGCCAGCGACGAAGCGAGTACAGCCCGGCGAGTCAAATTTGCGTTTTGCATGACATCCCTTTCTTGCTTTCTTTGCACCTTTGCGAGAGATCGTTTCAAGGCTTAATATCCGAGCGCACACCCGTCTTTTCTCGGATCACTCGCACCTTCGATCACGCCACCTTCAAGTATCCGCAACGCCTGCGCACCGCCAAATGGTCCTGCATCATTTCCAACCAACTTGTGCCCCTTCTCAATCAACGACTCGCGCAATTCGCCCGGGAAATCCGCTTCAAGCGCGATGAAGTTTTCAGTACGCGCATCAAATCTCGGAGCACTCACAGCCTCTTGCAGCGTCATCCCATGCAGCAGAAAATTCGTCAGGAATTGAACGTGCCCCTGCGACTGATGATGTCCGCCTGTCACACCAAACGCCATGTACGGCTTGCCGTGCATCAGCGCGAATCCCGGCATCAGCGTGTGGAACGGACGCTTGCCCGGCTCCATCACATTCGGGTGCCCACTATCAATTGAAAACAGCGACGCGCGATTGTGAAAATGAATTCCCGTATCGCCCGCCACCACGCCTGATCCTTGATACAAACTGCTGATCAGCGACACCACATTGCCTTCAGAATCCGCTGTGCAAATCTGCACCGTGTCACCATGCATCGCGCCGATCAACGAATCCCGGCGCGGAATCGCGCGTGTCGGATTAATCGTCATGCCGATGTGAGTCGCAAAAGTCAGCGACAGCAAATTTTCCAATGGTGCGGAGTAATTCGTAGAATCAGCCGCATGAACATCACGCTCAGCGAACGCCAACTTCACAGCCTCAACCATCGCGTGCGTCAACCCGCTCCAGTCGTCTTTAAGTGTATCGAGATCCAGACTCGACAGCACATTCAACGCAAGCAGTGTCGTGAACCCCTGAGTGCTCGGAGGCGCTTCGTAAATATCAACGCCGCGAAACGTCGCTTTCAACGGCTCGTCCCACGTCGAACGATGCGCCGTGAAATCCTCGCGCGAAAAGAATCCACTTTCCGCATCGCTGCATGCAACGATTTTGTCTGCGATCTCGCCACGATAAAACGCATCCGCCCCACCCTGCGCAATCACGTCAAACGTCCGGGCCAGATCGCGTTGAAAAAACACCTCGCCATACTCAGGCACACGGCTCTTTGGCGTAAAAATTTTGCGAGCCGCATCGTTCTGTAAGCGCGGCGAAATCGTGTCGAAATCGCTCGCGACAATTTCGCTCAGCGGCGCACCATTGCGACTGTATTCAATCGCCGCGTCGAAGAGATTCTTCCACGCGCTCTTGCCGCAATCCTGATGCAGTTGCCACCACCCATCCACACATCCCGGCACCGTCACAGAACCCCATCCAAAATTCGGAACGTACTGCGCGCCTTTCCGAGCGAACGTCCGCCACGACAATTTCTGCGGACAGCGCCCCGAACCGTTCAGGCATTTCAGTTTCTTCTCTTTCGCCGACCAAACGAGCGCGATCATGTCGCCACCGACGCCGGTGCTGAGCGGCTCGACCGCCGCGAGCGTCGCGCTCGCACAGATCGCCGCATCAATCGCGTTGCCACCTTTGCGCAGAATGTCGAGCGCCGCAGCCGTTGCCAGCGGCTGGCTCGTACACACCATGCCGTTTTTTGCCAGAACTGTTGAACGCCCGGGCCATTGTCCGGGGCGTGATGTGCGTGTTAATGTCATAAGGGAAAGTTTAAACTCCGCAGCTTGATTGTGTATCGCAAATTGAAGCCGAGCCTTCACTCATAAAAAAAGGTCGCATACAATTCATCAGGATCCATATTGCATTTCTTGGAAAGCAGCCCCACATCACTCAAATACCGCCTCGCGCCGTATTTCTTTTCCAAGCCTTGCGCAAATGGAGTCGGCCCGTACGAATAATCCGTCTCATTGTAAAGTTCACTAAAAATTAGTCCGTCGCACGGATTGTCGTACACCCTTAGACATTGCAGAGCACCCAGATAGTGCGACGCCGCGATCGCCTCCAATCCCGCGTTGGTGATGTGATTTTGCCTCAACGAAAGGTAGCGAACCTGTTGCAGCCGAGGCGATGCAACCAGCGCAGCCACATCTGAGTCATCCAAATTAGTGTCGTCCAATAAAAGCGAATTCAAGCGGCTCAAAAACGGTGACGCGATCAAGTCGGCCAACGCTTCTTTCGCGTTCAGAAAACGGACATGCTGCACGGGCTCCGAACGAAATATCTCCGCGGCATTCTTTAAGAACTCTCGCGTATCAATTTCGATTTGCCCGATGAAACCGCGATGCAACACAACGCTTTTTGCCCCCAAGTGCCTCATGGTATCGCCCCATTCAGGGTGACGGGCCACGAGCACTTTTGCGCGAATCTGAGGCTGATGCTGACGACTTCGAATGCCATACGGATCGAGTTTGTTTGCGACAATCTCCAAATGAACACGAATCAAATCCGCCCGGGCATCAATGCGCTTCGCCGCACAATCCGCATAGCACCTGCGCAGTTCGTTGTCATCCGGATGATTTAAAATGTCGGCAAGCAACGCTCGCTCAGTGTCAGTGGGTTCACTCGTTGGAACAGTTAATTCACGATCCGTTTTGGATGAAGAATGATGCGCCGACGTGAATGTCAAAAATGCGCCGTCCAATCCATCAAGCTGCTCCGAAATCGGCTGCATCCAATCGCAATACGCTTTGTAGGAAGCAGCATCATGTGCTCCAAGCATGTCGGGAATCGAGCGCGCAAACAGTCGCTCCAACTCAGACTTTCGCTCGGACGAAGCCAGCGACACCATCAGCCGATCTGAGGACTCCTTGATAACGTTTTCAATCTCCCCAGCGCATCGTTTCAAAAATTCATTTTCAGGCGCAGCGGTTCGCAATGGAATCACATTTCGACCCGTCCACAAAGCAAGATGCAAATCCCCCGCCGCGATCCCCGCATCGACCGCCGTCCGCATGGCATCATGAAGCGCAGCCTCCGGGCGAACCATGTCACGCACGACTTCACGAATGGCCTGGAGCCACTTTTTCCATTCCTCCGGCTTATACGGCTGCCAAGCCACTGCTAGCCCCACATCGGCAATTTTACGTTTGAACAAATCACGGGCTCCGGCGTGAGATCCAATGCGCACGACACGCCGCTGAAACGCAGTCACATGTTCAAGCGAAGAGTCCGCAGCCACCTCGTTGATGATGTCATCATTGGCATAAACCGTGCCCGTGATTGCGGGCAGATACGCAAGCGAGAACAGTTCCGAAGGTGACACAGTCAAAAAACTCATGCTGTCTCCAAACGAAAACAACCGTGGACTGAAGAGCTAGGATGCGTCACTCGACTTCGCTGGCGCATCCACCGGTTTCGCCAGGAACCGTTGGTAACTATACGAGATCAACATCAGAAGCACCGCCAGCGCGACGAGCGATCCAATCCGGTACAATCCGCCCAATTGCCACAAATCATGCAGGAATAATTTCGTGATCGTCACGACCATCAACCCCATCCCAGCATACCGTACCGGCGCGTTCTTCCTCATGAATCCAATCGCCAGTAATCCGAACGAAAAAACGGCCCAGCACAGCGAGTACGCCATGTCCTGAGCAAATGTTGAATTGAAATCCACCGTCAACAACGGTCCCGGCTTGCTGAAAAAATCCGCGATTTCAATGTTCACGAGTAAGAACGCCAGAATGATTCCCAGCGCGTACAGCGTCACCGGCTTCTTGCCACTCAGAGCGATTTCGCTCGGCTGCGACAGCAACGCTCCGCCGCCCAACAAACACGCCGTGACGATCCCATACGTGTACAAATACCAATTGAAAATTGGCGTCCCCGACCGACCGTATTCGGAGATGACAAACGGATTCATCCCCAACCGGCCGAAGCTCACGAGCAACAACAAAAACCCAACCCATCGCAATCCATCATGCGGCACACGTCGCAGCAACCACAACAGCGCGACACCTTCAAGCGCCCATCCCACGGTCAGCCATTGCCGCTCAAATTGAATTGGGAAAACCAACGTCACAAAGAACAACGTCGATCCTCCGAACAGCGCGAGTAGCGTATTACGATTCGGACTCTTGACATCCAGTTTACGAACCAGCACCGCCAGCCCGATCAGACTTGGCACAGCCAACAATGCCGTCACCAATCCCAAATACTCAAACCCCGGCATCGCTACATGAAACGTTCGATGGATCATATAGAAATGCAGCGGCAGCGACAACGCCGACGCCACCCACTGCGGCACTCGCTCCTTAAATTCATCCATGAAAATAAACGGATAAACAAGGAACAGCGCACCGAACGAAAGTTGCCAGCCCACCGCAAGTACGAACTGATCTTTCGAAAACCATTGTACATGCCACACGTACTCAACCATCAAAGCGCAGAACAGTGCGATAGGGGCAAGGATGTCTGTCTTGCAGAATCGCACGACCGCCAACAACATCACCGACATCGCCATCGCCAATCCAAACACACGCGACGGATCACTCATCTTCGACTGCTGCAAGACCAGCACCAACAACAAAAACGGCATCACCGCAGACATCGACGCGAGCTGCGTGAATGAGTCGTTGGACATCTGAACCGATGTCGTCGCGCCGCTCGACAAACCGCCAATCGCCACCGTCATTCCCGTTCTGACTTTGTTCCCCGCCCACACAATTCCGAGCATGAAAACCGCCGCAAACAGGCCAACGACAAACAGCTCGCTGTCCACATTCACCCCAACATGCCCCACCGGAATTTGAGCAATCCACAAGGCAATCACTGCAATCGTTAAAACAAACACTGCGAGAATTGAAAACAGCGACGCGGTGAACACTGCCAGTCCAATGGCCAACACATCAATGAGCAACACGACCGGCCAGACCAGCCACGAAATCTCCGGGATGTTGATGACTGGGAGTACGATCAATCCCAGCGCAAGCATCGGGAAAAGATGTGCCGTCCACATCGGCGTCGGTGCCGGACGCAATCGTTGCAAGACCAACGGATACACAGAATGCATCGTGGCAAAAACAAAATAGGCCCCCAGCGCAACATTCAAATGTTCTGGCTTCAAATACGTGGCCGTCCACGTGGCCAGAAACAAAAACACCCATCCGCCCGCCCAGGCCAGCACCCACCGCGATTCCGCATGCAACCAAGCGATGGCCAACACGCACACATCTATCCAAAAAATATATCCAAAAAGAACCGTCGGTGAAACAATCGCCCGCGCCTTATCAGCGAACAAGAACGCTGTAAATAATCCCAATGTCGACATGAAAACCGATGCACCAACGACGTTGCGATCACACTGCTTGCGCCGCTCGGCGACAGCCAATCCGCCTGTGAACAACACGCTGAATCCACCAAATATCGCCATGCCCGTGAACACTTTTTCCCGATCGAAAAACGTCCCGATCCAACCCATTTGCATAAAACCGGTCGCTGCCGCCGCGAGTAAAAACAGATAATTCCAGCGCATGCGCAACGCCACCGCGATTAATCCAATATCCAGCAACGCGAGGTACGTGAACAATCCTTGCGGATTATCTTTACCTGTCGAAACCATCATCGGCGTCAAAAATCCACCGAGCAATCCGAGAATCGCAACCACCTGTGCGTCCAACCGCACCGCCAGGAAAAACGCAACCGCAGTGGTCAGCGCCATCACACCAAACGTCACCCCACTGCCTATGAAATTGTAGTACGTGTGCGCCGCATACGTGTTCGCATAGAGAATGACCGTCCCCGTTGCACACAACGTCTGGATCGTCACTTTCTGCTTATCACGCGACAGGCGCAGACTTCCCACTATCAGCCCAATTCCCAGCACATATCCCAGCGCAATCCGAATCTCCGGGCGCACAAGATTGTTTTCAAATGCGTACTTGATAAAAAACACCGCACCGAGAAAAAGTGCCAAGCCCCCGATCCACGAGAACATGTGAACACCAAGAAACTTTTCCCAATTGATCGCAGGAAGAGGCGGCTCGATCTTTGGAGACGGTGGCGGCACCGGTCGCGTCGGTGGTGGTGGCGAAGTAACACGTGACAGAGCTTCTGACAAAACAACCGCAGGCATCTGTGCCGGTGAGTGTTCAGTTGTGATATTGAGCGCTTCAATGTTGAGCGGCGCACTCTTTGAAGCAGCTCGCGCCATCGCAGTTTCCACGTCCGAAACATGCACTGGTTTGGGCGGAGCTTGAGGAGCGTGTGTCTCGACTTTTGGCCGGACAAGCAATGGCGTCGACAATTCGGTCTGTTCGCTCGGCATCGACGCGTGAGCCTGCGTCTTCAGCGCGTGTTCAAGCAGCTTGATCCGCAGGGCAAGTTTTTCAAGTTCGTCTTTTGCTTTAATGGCCCGAGCGATGAGCCAAATCAACGGTGCGACCGCGAGCATCCCGACAAACCCAATGCACAGAAATGCCGCAGCATCCATACCAAGCCTCCAGCGTTAATGTTCAACATCAAACGCGAGCCAATCGGGCTCGTTCAGCGCAGTGATATTGAGTGGCTAGAAGTATACGGTACGGCGGTTAATTCGATACGCGCTTTCAAAGCGAAATGAAAATATCAAGTAATAGTCACTGATAAGTGAATGAGTAGCAATTTTAAAAAACAACAGGTCATCGTTGATCGTCGCGAAAGACCATCGGCACCCAGGTCCGCGAACGTTTCCAAAAACAATCATCAACCAGGGCTGCTGTTGCCGCGAGGCGAAGGGCGGCGACGCGGACCGCTGCCCAATCCCATGCTCCGAAACGATGGCGGAGTCGAAAGTCCGCTCATTAATGCAGCTCCGGATACCGAAGCACCAGCCACCCGCGTTTCCACGGCAGGCTGCAACAGGCCAAGCGCCACAAACTCCGCACAAAACGCAGCCAATTCGCGCTTCGTTTCGCGCAAGTTCCGACCACTGGCCGCAGCGAGTGCCGTAGCAATCTCCGTCACGCCGAACTGTCCATCACAAAATATCCATACCCGTGAGGCGGTGGCGTTCAACGCCCATCGCGCTCCAGTCGATGGGCTCACCAGAACGGCTTCCCCGTTCATTTCTTCCCAGACCACTTCGTTGGATCGAACCCATTTGATTGCCATTGATTTAATCTCGCTCGTCATATGCCCGTTTAAGGACTACTTACTCATTATTGTGTACTTTTATAATCGGAGCGATTGCTTGAATCGCTCCGAATTCTTACATTTTTGATAGAATTAGAACGTACCCGTGGCTGGTGCAGACGGCGTCACCGGAGTCGCAGGCGCTTTCACACCTGCATTCGGTGTCGTGATCTTCGCGCCGGAGAAAACCTTCATCGCAGGATCACCGAAGATCTGCTCGGTCTTGTTCAAGTCTTCGAAGAAGCTGCCACCTTGAGCGTGCGACCATTGCTGCGTCTTCATCAACGCTTCGCCCCAGCGCACTCCACTCTTATCCGCCGACTTCATCAACTGAGCCATGAACGCCACAGCCACATCGGAATTCATATACGTCGACGTTCCGATGCTGGCACTGATGCCGCCTTGCGGTTGTGTCAACGCCTGAATTGCAATGCTCTTGTAATCGTTGACATTCTTGACCATCCAATTTGCAGTACACGTCGATTGCAGGAACACCACATTCTGAGTCCAAGCCTGCACAGACGTCGTATCCAAGATTCTCGGGGAGCCATTGCCCAAGCCTACCGCGTTTCCGTGTCCGATGTACACAATCCAATCGGCACCACCGGTCGCTGCGGTCGTCATCGAGGCCGTGACTTCCTGAGGCGTCTGATAATTAACTCCCAGGTAATTCGACTGCCACGACATATCCGGGAACTGCTGTCCAAGCGATGCAGCCTGTGCTGGGAAGTTTGCGACCAAAGGATCAGCCACGTCAGCAACTGCATGTACTCGAACACCTGACACTGGAGCACCCTGATAATTCAGAATATGCTTCACTGCGACACTCAATTCAGTCACGTTATTCACCGGCAAGCGACCAATAGCCACTTCTGAATAACCACGACCCAAATCACCAAACATAGAATCCGATGTCGCTTGCGCCCAGAACGATGTTGACACCAGGAACGCAGGACACAAAGGATCAACGTTCAAGCCCGTGTAATTCTTGTAGTCGTATGTTGTGCGACCCACCAACAACAAGTACTTCGGCAGAGTCGAACGTACGGCATTCTGAATGCCCACAGGGCTGTAACGACCATAGTTATAGTAATCGAACAACTGTTCTTGATCCACGAATTGGCCACGAATACCTTCCTTCGCATGCTGCACAATCAAGGGTTGTACGCCCGCACTGAACTGGCTAGGTCCCACCGCCAAATAGGTGCCCGTCAACTTGAGACTCTTGACCTGCCGCTTGCTCACAGCCAAAGGTGCATTTTCCATTCCGACTGGCACCACTTGATATTGACCCGTTCCACCCGAGCTGGCGTTGAAGCGGATCTTGTACGTGCCATCACCCTGAACTTGAGCTTCGTATGGAACTAATGCTGCACGGTCAGGGAATCGAGTATCAACCACCCACACATTCTCGCTCTGGATATTGCTCATTTCGTACATCTGACTCGTTGAACCAGAGTTCGAGACGACAACCGGCTGTGAACCATCCAACGAGCGCGTGTACGACACACTGATCGAATGGAGGAACGCGATCTGTGTTTTGACTCCCACGATTGCAGGCGTCACCAAGTCAATCTGGTTCCCACTCGCGAGCAACGCACCTGTCGGCACTTGGAAGGTCAACTGAACCATCTTGTTTCCACCCGTCCAGACGGCCTGCCCTGCCGGCTGTCCATTGACCAAGACCTGTAAGGCATGGTCCTGCGTCACTCCCTCAGTCTGCGTCAAACTCCACGCATTAACCGTCAACGTTGCCGCATTACTCGTGGCGTTCGGTGTTGCCACCGCGAACGTTTGAGTCGTGCCTGTGTCAGCAGTTGCCGACAAGTACTTGGATGAGAACCAAGGCGTGAACGTATACGGACGGAACGCATAGCTGTAATCGAAATAGACATCATGGTACCCAACAGTCACAGACGACGGTGATTCAGTATTGACCGGTTGAGTGCTGCCAAACAATCCCGTGGCGTTTGTCTTCTGACCCACAACTGTCGCACCGGCGGTAGGGCGCAGGAAGATCGCGTCATTCAACGTGTAATCATCTTCGTAGCCCTTTCCGTAGACCAGCAAACCATTCTGAGTCAAAGCCAGAGCGGAAAGCGCACGACCTTCGCGCTGCAAAGCCACATGATTGGCATCAATACCTGCAGGCAACGAAGCCGTCGGAATCAACATCACACCTGGCTTGCTGTAAACCACTTTCGCTCCCGTGAACGATGCGGAACTACTCACAGGCTTATTGCTGAACCAGCGCGATGCCGCGACAGGATTGATCGTCGCAGAAGCCACCTGAGGAACACTTCGCACAGCGGATGCGACCGCCACACCATCAGCACTAGTCTGTGACAGGTCTTTAACCAGCGCAGGTTTCACAAGCGATCCGTCCGCGTTGCGAGCCAGCACAGCCGAACCCATCGTGCCGACTGCACGTGTTTGTGTCACATCCTTTTCAATGCCGGTTTGAGCACCCAATTCCACAATTCCAGCTTCCACTTGCTGAGCAAACTTGGCACTCAACGCTGTCGTCTTCACCGCATTCGCAGCTTCATCCAAACTGTTGACTGCCGCGTTGATTCCATCAGCACTGAGCAAGCCCAATTCGTAACTATTGCCATCCACTTCAGCATAAGCCATATTGCGGTACGTTTCGTATTCGCCCTTAATGCTCAAGCTTTCGAGTTTGTATTCATACGAACCCGTAACAGTCCAATCGTAGAGGGAGTAAAGCTTGGAATCGGCATTCGTAATACGTCCGCAGATCAATCCCGCATTCAACTTCGTCCACTCGCTGCTGTCGAGCGTGCGACGATAGACATTGAAGCCCGCATTCTGGTACTCCGACACGCAGTTCCACGCCAGCAACACGCCAGTGCCTTCCGGTTTCGCCGTGAAAGAGTCCACAGTGACCGGCGTGACGGTTTGATTCAGGAACTGGATCTGCACCTGGTTGACCGGAGTAGTCAACGGCGCTCCCAAGGTCGGGTTAGTGTAAGTATTTGGAACGGTTCCGTCGGTATAGATCACGTTGTAGTGAGTTCCGGCGATCAGCTGCGTAGCGCCGGCAATGCCATTAACAATACCGAAGGCGGTCGTTACGCCAAACGTCGCGCCGGTGTTGACCACCGTGTACGTATTGTTATTCGCAGTTGTATCCACGGAGAACGACAAGGTCGCCGCAGTCCCCGCTGACGTACTGGCGGGAATAGTTACTGCCGGTAGTGGCGTCGCCGTTCCAAAGGCGGTTCCGGCAGCCAAACCAGCGATCGGATTCGTGTAATTAAAGGTCGTACCCGTCGGCGTCACCACTTGGAATGTCCCGTTGTAACCCGCCGGCGTCATACCGGCAATCGTTACGATCTGACCCGCGGCGAAGGTATTGTTCGCCGTGATCGTTACAAGGTTCACCGTCTGGCTCGCCGCCGTAATCGTCGCCGCCGCTGCCGCATTGGTCGGAACCGTCGTCGTCAAGGACTGCGTGAAGTTGCCCACGCTGTTGATCACGATTGCCAACTTGCCGCCGCTGCTAAAGTTGACACCCGCAGCAGTGAGCGTTTCGTTTGCAGTCAGCCCAGCAATCCCGATTGACGTAAACGCCGTCGGTACGCCAGCCGTTCCCGGCCAGACCACCGCGTTGCCATTCGTCGCGTCCGACGCCGTCACAATACCCACAGTGCCTGTCCCGCGCAGCCGCGAGCCGACCGCTGCGGGGCCAGTGCCGTTCGAACCCGTGACCGCAACGTTTGAGCCTGCATTGATCGCGCCATACACATAAACCGCACCGCCGCCAGAAATCGTCGTCGGTCCCGTGTACGTATTCGTCCCGCCGAGAATCAAATCGCCAGTGCTAATCTTACTGAGGCCCACGGCCGTGTTCGCACCGCTGATCACGCCAGGGACAGTCAAAGCATTCCCGGCAGTCACATCGATGATTCCATTGTTCGTGTCGGAGATGACCACTTGATCGATATAGGATGTCAAGTCTCCCGCCGCGCCTTGGCCAGTAAACGCCAGCGTGTGATATCCGGCCGTGACGGTGAACGTGATGGGAGCGACAGCGACGAAGCCGGCACCAGGCGTAATAATCGGTCCGATTTGCGTGCCGTCGATAGTCACCATCAGCGGATTGGGGCCATTGGGTGCGAGGCGAGATTCGGCAGTGAAATTCAGCGTGTAAGTGCCCGCGGCTGAGAAGTTGATGAGTTGAGAGATTACGCCCACATTGCCACTGTTCTGAATCAATGCCGCCTGAGCGCCCGTCGGGGCCCCACCGTTAAAGGCAAAGCCGGTGCCTTGCGTGATTCCGGATGATGCATTGAAAACCCAAGGCGCACCCGCCGGGTTGTAGGCAAAATTCCCCAAACTTGGGGTTTCAAATCCAGAATTACCCACTACCGCGCCGGCGTTCAGCGTGATCGTGCGGGTCGTCGCAATATTGATCGAAACGGCACCCCCACCCGAGTTAGCCAAGCCCGCCGTCGGGTTCGTGTAGGTAAATGTCGTCGCTCCCGTTACCGTTACCGTGTAAGAGCCATTGTATCCGCCCACGTTCACACCGTAGATATTAACATTCTGCCCGGTGACCAAGCCGTGCGCCGACGTCGTGGTAATGGTGACCGTGTTTACTGTTTCGGTTGCGCCCGGAATGCCCACCGCAGCGATCGGCGTCGAGCCCGTGCATTGCAGCGTCGCACCTGACGACAGCGCGATGGTGTTGGTGGCCAACGCATTACCCAAGTTCGAGCTAGCCGCGATGCTTGCGGAGTTGGTGCCGAAGCTCAAAGCACCCGACTGAATCTGAGTCTGGCCGCTGTAGGTGTTGGCACCGCTCAACGTCCACATGCCCGCGCCCAGATCCTTCGTCACCGGCATGTTTATGGTCGAGCCATCCGAAATAACCCCGGACCACGTGCCGTTGCCAGCGCCTCGCAGAACCAATGAGCGACCGGTCGTGCTAGTCGTGTAGCCTCCTGAACAGGTGAGCGTACCACCCATGACATTAAACGCCGTGGAACCACCGCCGGAAGTGCAGGTGAAGGTGCCGGCGATTGTATTGGCGCCATTGAGGTTCAAAACCGCTCCACTGACGGCGCCCAAACCCAGCACATTGTTGCTGGTTGTATAACTGATCGCTGAAGGAATGACGATCGGCGCGCCGCCCTGGTTGTCCAAAACCAACTGGGGGTTGCCTGCGGTGCCTGCCGTCATGGATACTGTCTTGGCACTGGTTCCAAAGGAATTGCTATTGGTGGCAGTCACAATACCATTCGAGTTCGTAAAATTGCCGGTGAACGAATTGTTGCCCGCCAGTACTAGATTGGTCGGAATGGTACCCGCAAGACTATTGGTCTTGGTCAGGGCCGCCGAGCCGGTGATTGCTGCGTTTACGACCAACTTGCCGCCCGTCGGAATACCCGCGTAATCGCCCGTGGCATTGCGATAAATCGTGAAGGGCAGGCCTGTCGAAATCGTGCCGATGTTGTTGAGTGTCGACAACGTCGTGGCGTTCGACACAATGGTAATGAGCTGCGGCGCGAAGCCCTGAATCGCGATAAAGTCACCCGGGGCTGCGCTGAGGAAGTTCGAGCCCACGCCAGTGACCGTCGTCGACCCGACCAGGACAGTGACTGTTCCGGTACCTGCAACGACCGTGCCGCCACTGATACTATTGTTGGCGAATTCAGTCGTGATTGCATTATTCCACGTGCCGGACGTCTGCGGCAGAGTCGCCGTGCCCGAGCCGTTGTAGGTTAGGAAACTGGAGACGTTGGCGGGATTGGTGAAGTTCAACACCGTTCCTGCGCCCAGCGCCGCGCCGTTCGTGATCGTGGTGCGGAAGTTGCCCAGATCGACCGGCCCAGTAAAGGTATTCGCGCCACCCAAGTACATCGTGCCCAGCCCCAGTTTGCTGAATCCGCCGGTGCCGCTCTGGCCAATGTTGCCCAGTAAGTTGACCAGTTCTGTGTTGGCAATGCCCGTCGTGATGTTGCGCGTACCCGTCAACGTGCCGGTTCCAGTGATCGTCAACGGATTAGCACCTGAACCGTTGTTCAAGCCAAAGTCACCCGTTGCATTGAACGAATTACCCAAAGCGAACGTGCCACCCTGTGTGCGCAGCGTCGAATTATGGACGATGCTGAAGTTGCTCAAATTGATCTGGCCGAAGACTGTGCCGACTCCCAAATTGATCGTCGGATTCGTGTAGGTCAACGACGTGCCAGAGTCTGAAATCACAGCGAAGGTGCCATTGTACCCACCCGGTGTCATGCCGGTCACATTCACAATACTGCCAGCTGTCAACGCCGTGTGCGAAGCCGTTGTCAGCGTACAAACATTACCCACTTCGCTCGCTGCCGAAATGACGACGGTCGAAGCGGTGAGCGCAGGGTTAAACGCGGCAGCTGTTGTCACCGCCGTCGCACTCGTCACCACCGTCACTACCTGCGTCTGTCCACCAGAGACAATCAAATCACCGACCACAACCGGCGGAACCGTTGTTAACGTACCATTCACGTTGACGACTGCACCCGCAAGGAACACCGTGCCAGCACCCGTCACCGTTGTACCTGCACTGCTGACCGTACCAGTGACCAAGTTGGTGTTTCCTGGAGTGAACGCAATGCTTCCCGTGCTCAAGGCAGCCGACGTCGGACGTACGACCGTGTAATTGCTGCCCGACAATGCCGTCGCAAACGCCGCTGTCAAAGTCAACTGCGTGTCGCTCTGTATGGACAATACTGTCGCCGGTGCCTGGCCTGCTCCGGCCACGGCGGCGTAAATGAGATCGCCGGGGATGATCTGATTCAGGCTCAAGAAGTTCGTGCCGGTACCCACAAGCACATTTGTGAAGCCAGTCACTGTTGTCAACGTACCCGGAGCGAACGCCGTGCCCGTGGTCAGTGCCTTGACATTCGGATGCTGAATGATGAACGGAGTGCCCGCCGGAACAGTGTTGCCACCGATACCGGACGCGATCAACACGGTGTCGCTGGTGATCGCTACCACCACGACGGTGTTGTACCCGTCAATGGCAATCGTGTCCCCGACGTTGACATCCGTCGTAAACAGCGTCCCCACGCCGGTAATCACCGTCGTATTGGGACACGACACCGTGCCCACACCCGGCTTAGTGAAGATGCCCGACGCATTGCCGTTGACCGCCGCGTTGGCTCCGACACCGATGATACCCGCCTGCAGGGTCGTGTTTCCGGAATAGGTATTGTTCGAGAACATATTGACCGTGTAGCCAGTATTGAACGTCAAACCACCCGTGCCGCTGATCGTCAAGGGCGTCGCGAAGTTCGTCGTGGTTGCAACGGGATGGGCTAAAATCTGGTCCATATTGACCACGCCCGTTCCAAGGCCTTGGAAGGTTAGCGTGTTATCCAGCACCAGAGGCGTGCGGAGCGAGAGCGCAAAAGTGCTCAACGCGCCCGTCGGCACCAAGGACTGATCGAAAATAGGCGCGGTGCCATTGCTGCTGGTGAACCGCAGGCCAAGTCCCGCGATGCTCGTGACGGCTGTCGCATTGGCATAGTTCAAGCGATTCAACGTAAACGGCGAATTCGCGATCGAATTGTTGTTTGTTGAAATATACGCCGCGATGTTTTGATTGAAATTCAAAATGGTGCTCGACGACGGAACAGCCGTATTATTGAGCAACCAGCTTGTCGGAGTGCTCCAGAGTCGTGAGTCATTCGTTAGATTCAAGTCATTTAGATTGACCGTGCCGCCGGTTTGCACCCACGTATAGGTCTGCGACGAGTTGGTCAGATTCAAGACCACTTTGTTCGGCGTGCCAGCCACGATCGAGGCCGTTGCCGTGTAGCCTGGAATGGGCGTGACTGTCAAGCTGCCTGTGATCGTACCCGTTGACGTGATCAGCGTCATCGGACTGCTGGCCTGATCGAAGCCCGAGCGCATGGTCACGTTCAATGTGCCGCTCAACGTGGTGGTTCCCGTCACGTTGGCCACGTCCGTGTTAGCCAGCGATCCGACATCGAAATTCAACGCGGCGTTGCTGCCCGCGACGCTCAGATTACCGCCGATGTTCAACGTGCCCACCGACGTGCCTGGCGAATTCGAACTGCCGCCCGGCGCAAGGATTACACCTGTTGTATTGTTCAACGTGACATTGCCGTTAATACCGCCCGTACCACCGAGTCTAGCATTGACAACAACGACGTCACCCAAACCGGTCGAGGAGCTAACTCCAGTTGAAAGCGGTGAATTAGCCAACAACGTGCTGCCGCCGACGGATGTCGCTCCCGTGTAGGTATTGTTTCCGGTCAGTACCAACGCACCACCCGAGCCGCTGCCCGCCGCCAGATTCGCACCGTTGGAACCCGTGATCACGCCGCTGATCGTCGCTGTGCCATTGCCGCTATGTGCGATGTTAATCGCATTCGCACCGAAGTCGATATTCGCACTGATCGTCACCGGTCCGTCCGCACTGAAAGCGGTCGCCGGAACCAGCATCTTGCCGAGCGTCGGAGTCGAGAAGTACAATGCCTGGCTGTATCCGCCGGTACCTTGCGCCCAAACGATATCAATCGGATAACGCGTGCCGGCCGTGAGCGCACCTACTGGGAAGAGCGTCGGGGTTTCTTGGACACCGTGGCCCGCGCCGATGGGGTAATCGCCCTGAACATATTCCTGGCCATTAAAGAAGATATGTGAATTGTCGTCGGTGGCATCATAGAACGTATACGCTTCCGACGTCGGGGCTTCGAAATAACCCGACCAGCGGGCGCTGAAGTTGTTCGTCGTCGCGATATTGCTAAACGTCGCGCCTTGGGCGATGTACGGTATTGAATCGATGCGCGAAAGGTCCGGCACGACTGTCACCGTTGTCGTGGCGGCAGTTGCCGTAGACGTCGCTGTTGCGGCCCCCACAACGTAGGTCAACGTGGTGGTCGTAGGAGCGCCCGTCAACTGGAACGTGCCATCATACACGGGATCGCCCAACGCGACCGTGACTGTCTGCGCTGCGTTCAAGCCGTGCGCGTTGTTCGTGGTCAGCGTCGCCACATTGCCCGCAACGACCTTGTTCGTCACGAGGATATTGTTACCCGTTCCGCCCAAGACTTTCGCCGTCACGCCGCCTGAGCGGGTGTTGGTTACAATTGTTCCCGAAGCCGTTGTCGTGTATGTGATCGGTATGATGTTATTCACCGCCGCACCCACTGCGGTAATCGCAAACGTTCCGTCCATAAGCGGATCCGCCGGGAAGCAGGAGACCTGAATGAAATTGCCAGCCGCATATGGAATGGTTCCGATGACGGACAGCGTCGCCGTGGTACCCGCATGAGCTTTGCCCTGAATCATCGGAACTCGGCCCGACGTGTAATTATCCCAATACTGACCGCGCAAACCGTTCGTTCCGGAACCTGTGATGTTCAAGCTTCCACCTACCGTCAACTTATTGCTCGATCCAGTCAACGATGCGCCGGAGCTTGCACCGTTGATATTCAAAATCGAAACCAACCGATCCGCACCGTTCAAGCTGATGTCATGTCCGGGCTGAATCGTAGCCGTGTCCGCCACACCGGGGAACGTAGTGCCACCATTGCTCGATGTCCAAGCCGTGCTGTCGTCCCAATTGCCGGACTTGACTGACGTATAGAGGAACCCACCCGTCAAGGCAACAATACCGTTGGTCGTGTCGTACGTACCAATGGCCGTATTCACGTTCGGATGCGTCTGATTGACCGTAATGTTCGTATAAGGCGTGGCTGGAGTAGTGCCCGGTACGAGCAGTTTTCCGTTGACTGATGTGGATCCATTACGATTCAACGTCAGTGTGCCGCCGCTCGGTGTCAGCGTGGTCGCGATCAACTGCATTTCGGCCGTAGAGCCCGTAGTGTTCGTCGGATTCAGATTCAACGTGCTCGCACCCGGTCCGAGCACCAACGAACTGATCGTTTCGGTGGTCGTGCCGTCTCGCTGACCCGCAAAGGTCAACAAACCACCGTTGGTCGTAACGGTAGATGTGTCGCTGATGCGATTGTTGTTGTTCGTCAATGCCACGGAGTTATCAACGGTGAGAGTGCCACCGCTATTGACGGTGACGCTATTGGTCGAACCGAACAATCCGTTCACCGTGGCCAGACCGCCCGTGTTCACACTCAGAAGCCCAAACGCTAATCCAGCATCGTTAATGACTCCGCCGTTGTTCACAATAACGGCACCACCCGCCGTGCCCACGTACGGCGCGGACGAGGTCAAGTTGAGCGTTCCACCAGTATTTACATTGATCGTCCCAGTGCCCGTGTTGCCGCTCGCGATATTCATGGTCGCGCTGCTTTGGACATTGATCGTCGCACCACCATTACCACCCTGTCCAGCAACACCCGTGATACCCGTCACGTTAAACGTGCCGTTAAGAATGTTGATGATGCCTGTCGACGATCCGTTGACCAACGACGTCATATTCAGAACGCCGTTGATGCCGGTATTACAGACCTTGGTAATCGTTCCGCTGCCTGCAATCGGCCCGCCAAGGGTGATCGAAATCGGAGTAGCATTTCCAAGCGTGTGCAACGTACCGCTTGTGCCCGTGGCCAGTGTCGTCGTACCGAAGAAGCCCAAACTATTATTGTTCGCGGCCACGAGATTCAACTGTGCGTTGCCGATGTTCAAGTTGTTCAGGAATTGCGTCTGCAAGCTGCCGGCACCCTGCTGAATCGCCACGCTGACCGTTTCCAAATTACCGCCCATGGTGTAGTACGCGGCAACCGAGATGTCCGGCGTGAACGCCGCGTTGATGCTAATGGATGTCGCGCTGCTCACCGCTGTCACCGTGCGCGTTTGCCCGGTGAAGACGTTCGTGATCGTGCTGCCAACCAACATACGCGTGGTGAATGCCGTGCCGGTTCCAGTTACAACCGTACCTGACGAGATAATCGTACCCAATCCCAAGCCCAGCGAACTGGGCGTCAAAGACGCGCTCTGCACGTTACCCGTTGAACCAAGGCTCGCCGAGTATTGCGTGCTGTTATCCGAACGCAAATTCAGCGTGCTGACGCCAAGATTAATCGTACACGGCATGCCCATCGTCGGCACACTGTTGGCCGGTGAGAATTGTAATGATGTAGGTTCATTGTTCGCCGTAATCGTACCGGTATAGGTATTGAACGGATTGGTGTAAATCACCGTGAATGCCGCTCTGCCGTAGAGAGAGAGACCTGCCGAGCCTTGCGTCACGCCGCTGAAGGTGATGTTACCACCACTGATGTTATTGAGCACACAGGTGTTGATGGTCGAATCGCTCGCTATGGTGATCGGTCCGGAGTAGGTGAGCGCGTTGCCGTTGGTGCCGAGGGAGCCACCATTCAAGATGATCGGATGCGGCACGGTAGTAGCACCATTTTCACCACAGTACCCACTGGTGACGATAATCGTGTTCGCCGGATTACTGGCTGGCTGTCCAGCCGAGAACAAATAGCCGCCGCCACCGCCCAATTGCCGGTTGCTCGCGTCCATATTAATGTTGATCGTGCCGGTGTAGAAATTTCCGGGGTTATCGGCGGGCTGAATACGACCGCTGCCATTATATGTGATCGTACTGCCGCGCGTGAGTGTAAAGGTTGTACCCGCAGTGATCGCCGGATTGAATGCCAGCGCCGTTTTCAAACTCGTGCCGCTGGTGACACTCACCACCGTCTGAGACTGGCCCGCGGCCGTGATCACGTCGCCGACTCTTACTTGAGAGCTGAACGTCGTTCCGGCACCCGTGACGATCTGGCCAGAACTGCTAATCGTGCCGGTTGCCAACGGCGAGTCCGTGCCGCCGCCACCCCTCAGATGATCACCCGTATTGATACGGATCACATCGGTCGGAGCGCTACTGGTCTTGATGGTCACTGCCGCAGCTTCAGCAACAGTGATGATGCCGGTGGTGCTACTGTTTGTAACAGAGTGTGTTCCCGTCCCTTGCAGCGTTGCACCATCCTGCAGCAACATTGCATTTGGGAAAATGTAAGTCGCCAAAAGTGGCGCAGGTGCGGTAATGGCTTTCTGAATGCCGTACGGCTTGGCGGTCACCGGATACACCCCGTCGGCCTGAGCCGTAATTTGCAACTGCGTATTGCTGACGACGGCAGCCACCACACGTTCGATGATCTGCAAACCGTTGTCGACAAACGTAAAGAGCGAATCGCCCGGTTGCACGCCCACAAACGCATTGGCATCCGTGGCGTTGACAACGAGTGACGTCGGATTGATCGTGATCGTGCCCGCGCCTTGCGCGTTCGTGAAGATTTCGAGCGTGGCGTTCGCATTACCCGTGACCACCACCTGGCTGACACCCAGCGCGTTCAACGGAGGATTTGCGCTCTGAGCCGGGACACGCAACGTGCCGCCCATGACCCACGTCTGACCTGATCGGCCCTGACTATTCGAATTGATAAACACAGTGCCCGTGTTGCCACTGAGCGCATTGACGCTCATCGAACCACCCAGCATACGTCCACTCACCGTCAACGTCGTTCCTATTTGCGCATCCAATGACGTAGCCAAAGTCGGCGACGTCACCACGATTTCACGCGACGGGGACAGCGACATGGTACCTGTAGCCTGCAACGTACCACCATTTAAATTCACCTGAGGCAAGCGCGCTACCGTAACTGGCGCGGAACTAACCACGTTCGTAAACGCAGGAGTGACGATCGCCAAGGTGTTACTGCTGATCTGAGTCACCGTCGCCGTCGAAGGCGTTGCGCCGGTGACGGTTACCACATCGCCAATTTCCAATTGAACTGGGAAGCTGGTGTTGATGCCGAAGAGAACCGACGTGGCTGGCGTTGCAGTGGCCGCCGTCAACGTTGCCGCTCCCAACCCAGACACTGTGCTGTACGTAAAGCTGGCAGCATTTGCAGTCACGATAACAAACGTGTTACTGTATCCCGCCGGGGAAATTCCAGCAATTGTAACCGATTGGCCAGCCGCGAAATTGTTGACCGCAGTGATCGTAACCGTGTTACCGGCTTGCGCCGCCGCCGTAATTGATGCCACAACTGGCGTGTTGAGGAATGCCGTTCCAAATCCAGTGCCCGCACCCAATCCGGCCGTCGGGTTTGTGTACGTGAAGTTGGTTGCTGTAGCGGTAAGAAGTGTAAACGTTCCATTGTAACCCACCGGCGTGACATTCGCGATCGTGACCGATTGGCCAGCCACAAAGTTATTCGCCGCCGTAATGGTCACCGTGTTGACGGCTTCGGACGCCGCCGTGATGGCCACACCGCCGCTCGTCGTCACCGTCCCGTTCAACGCCAGATTCTGTGCTGTGACGTTGCTGAGATTATTATCCGATGAAACCCTCACAACACCCGCGCTGACATTGAACGGCGCGGTGAACGTGTTCGTAGCTGCCAGCGTCAGCGTTCCGTTTCCAATTTTCGAGATGGACGACGGGACCAAAGGCGCTTCAGCCTTGGTATAGATAGCGGTGATTTCCGCCGCGCTCAACACACGATTGTAAATTCGGAAATCGTCCAAGGCACCGCGATGTTTAGCAGTTGCATCGTTAGCGGGTCGGAACACATTCATGCCCGAAACGGGAACGGCCGGGCCTGCCAACGTGTGCGTGGTGCTTGAAGCCAACACAACATTATTGACGATGATCTGCCGTGTCGCACCGCCCGCTGTCAACACGACATGATTCCAATTCGAAGACCCCGATGGAATAGTTGTGGATACGTTTACATTGATACGCCCTTGGCCGGGCGTGGCGTTACCGTAATCCCAATAAAGGTTGTTGTCGCCGAACGGACTATGCGCTTGGAAACGATTGGTTCCGTCAAGGCAGCCGAAAGAGTTTGAATTGACATATGCACCACCCTGCAAATTCATCCAGTACGAAACCGTCACCGCCGAACCAACCGGCCACGTGAAATTGGGCACGTCGATATACCCGTCATTAACGCCCAGCGCCGTGTTGCTCAACGCACCACTGCCAACGGCTGTCGGACCGCTCAACGGGTTCGGTGACGTGCTCGTGCCCTGCAAATGAGTCAAGCCTGATCCTGCTGTCGTGATAATCGCACCATCATACGCCGCGCCAACCGTGCCGCTGTTGATTACTGCCGAACCGCCTGTTTCTTCCATCTGGAAGCGAAGCAATGGCTGACCCGTCACCGCCGCCGTCGTGTTCCTGAGTACACCGCTAAAGTTCAGCGTCGAACCCGTATTGAGCACGCTGACAAGGAAATCACCACCCACGCTGATCGTGGTTAATGGATCAATCGTCGGCGAACCCGTGCCACTGACTAGGATTTGATTCAAGCTGGTCGTGGCGCTGTTAAACGTAAGCGTAAATGCACCCTGCAGCCTTCCATTACTGGCAGTAGAAAACAATGTATTATCCACAAACTCTACTTGGCTGACCGATTCCGGCCCAGTCAACTCAATGATATCGACGCCGACGATTTGCACACGGTCATTGATTCCAGGTTTTTGCGCGGGCACCGCATTATTAACCAGCCATGTGGTGACATCATTCCAATTACCTGTTCCACCATTTTTATTGGAGACATACAGATTCGCCGTGGACAAACCTTCCACCACGCCTTGAGCGAATGTATAACTGGCTTGAGCATTAACAACGGCTGCGGGGCCGCTGGCGTCCGTCACGAACGCAAACGGTACAGCACCGTTGTCGGTCAGCGGTGACGGATTTACGAAGTACAAATTACCCGTTTCGAGGTTGAGTCCCGCACTGGCATTGGAACGGATGAAGTTCAAGGACGTGCCATTCAAACGCGAGAAGGAACCAGCGATCAATTGCGCGTCACCTGTGCCGTTCGGCGTGGCTACGATGGTGTTGGTCGCGCCGTCAAACGTGATCGCGCCAACTGTTTCAGTACGCGCCACGCCATTCGGTGCCAGAATGCGGAACGTGCCGCCATTCAAAGCCACAGCCAACTGGTCGTACAAGCGGTTCGGGTTCGCACCCGGAGCCACCGTGTTCGACGCATCGATTTCAAACACACCGTTGTTGATTTGCAAGGACGTCAAATTGAAGAGCTTGGCATTGCTGCCTTCCAACCCCACCGTTCCCGCGTTCACAACCAGCGTACCGCCAGTCTGAGATTCGGAACTCGTCAGGTACAACTTGCCGGCTCCCAGCTTGCTGATGATCGGCGTATTCACCGCGTTGTTGATCGCTGCGTTGATAGTCAAAACATCCGACGCACCATTGATGAAGAATTGGCGCGTGGTGCCCGACGCGATATTCACAACACCGTCAATACGACCCAACGTGCCGGTGGCATACACATCGCCACTCAGCGTCATAAACCCGCCCGGCCCAGGAATGAACGAACCATTCACAAACGCATTATTAACGACCGCGCCGTTGTTGATCGTCAAAGTCGAACCGGAACTGCCGATCACCGATTGCGTGCCGTTCATATCCAACGTACCAGCCGCATTAACAATCACGTTCGAAATCGCAGGAATGGCATTAGCGACGCCTTCCAGCAACGTTCCTTGATTGATAATCGTCTGGCCCGTATAGCCCGCAGCCAAATACAAGCCCAGTCTGCCTGTGCCGTTCTTGGTCAGATTCAACGAACCTGTCAAGTTACCCAGGTAACGATCTTCAACGCCACCCACCACGCCGCCGACGGTCGCGACGTTGACCGTCAACGTCCCACCGTTGCTGCTGGTGATAATACAATCCGCTGCCAACGCCGGCAGATTGTAAATCGCATTGAAGCCCAGCGTAATGCCCGTACAGGTCTGGTTGTAGCCGTTCAATTGCAGAATGGCGGCCTGATTCGACGGATTCAAGGGGTTGGTCAAATACTGCGTGGCTGAAGTAAGATTTCTACCCGCCATAACAATCCCCGCAGCTGGCGGCAAGGCGTTGTTCGTACCCAGCGTCATTTGTCCGCGGGCGATGATCGTATTGCCCGTATACGTCGAGTTGCCGTTCATTTGCACCGTACACACGCCAGCTTTGGTGAACGAGAAGCTTCCACCGCTTTCCGTGATGGGACCGTTAATATTGACAATACCGTTATTGAGAGTGGAATTAGCCAAACTCGTGTTGGAATTATCAAACGAGATAATGCGGTTTCCAGTCAGTGTTAACGCTCCATTAAATGAGAGCTGATTTGGTGAATCACCGATATAGAAATCACCAGCGATTGTAAATGCATTCGGGAAGACAACTGAGTACTGTGAAGAACCCAAAGCACCTTCAAGATGCACGTTCTGATTGATCGTCACCGTACCCGTTGAGAACGAATTATTGTTTGCGGCCTGAATCCAACCTGAACCGAGATTCGTGTTGCCGCTGTAATTGTTGAACGCATACATGGACACCGTGCCGTTAGAAATAATATCCAACCCATTGGTGCCAGAAATCGCACCAGTCGTGGGTAGACCCAGCACACCGAATTGCAACACACCGCCACCCGAGTTCGTGATCGCTCCCGTCGCGTTGCCAAAGTTGACATTACAGGCAATGTTGACATTGTTCGCCGCAGGAATCAAATTCGTCGTAGGTACTGTAACAATCGCCGCTCCGGTCTGAAGAGGGCTCGACCACTGCAGACCCCAACCAGCACCGCCAGTACCCTGTGCTGTTTCAACTCGAATCGGATACTTGACACCCGCTGTCAAGTTTATGGTACCTTGAGCGTTATTGCTGGCCACGTTCCACGCATCAACGACCATCTGGTTGTTGACATAGATGCGTTGACCGTCGTCAACCAGCGTGGCTTGGAAGATATACTGGTCAGTGAAGTCCGGAACAATAAAGCCGGTCCAGACCGCCGAATTTTGCGTCAAGCCCGCCGGACCCGCTCCGTCCGGATCAAGTACAGCGCTTTGAACCGTGTTGGCAAGATTCGCATCCAAGCGATTAACAAACAGATTCGTGAAATTTTCACCATTCACAGCGGCACTACCATAGAAATTACACGTTATGCCAATACCTTGGCCCTGACCCAATGCGATAGACTGCACGCCCACCGCACCAGACGCCACGGTCAACGTCGTGCTTCCCGTGATTCCGTTCGATGCTCCGAGCACCACGAACGAGTCACCCACCGCTGGTGCAAGTGTCAATGCTGGCGTGAATGTCACAAGTCCGTCAGTTCTGACCGAGCTGATCACCGCCGCTCTTCCAATTCCTGAGCCATTGATGAAAATGATCGGCTGACCGATGTACACACTGTTAAAATTATTCAGTACAGTTGATCCGCCCGTCACTGCAAAAGCAGCATTATGAATCGTTGTCGTCGAAGCGGCGACAGTGGCACTCACCGTGCTCGATACCACTCCCGCTGAAATCTGGAACGAATCGCCTAAGCCTGGAACTGTCGAGAACCCTGTTCCCGCCAACGTAACACTGCCAGACGTATCCAACGTCGAGATGACGGCCGATCTGCCAATCGCCACGCCCGTCGTCATGGTGATCGTCATGCCGATCAAAGGGCTGTTGGCGAAGCCGTACGGAGCCAAGCTCTGTGCTGTCATTGCTGTAGCAGTCGGAGCCGTTCCGGTGGTCTGGTAATCCAGATTAAATAAATCGCCGCTGGCAAATGGTGCCGATGTCGAGGGAGTAAACGTAATCGTGCCAGTCGCTGCTTGATAGCCTGTGACGGTCACAAATTGAGCGTTATTCGTACCGCTAATGGCTGTCAATTTCTTACCCACTGGCGATAGCTGATTCGCCAACAAGGCGGAGACCCCCGACCCTGATCCAGCTGAAGCCGCTGTCATGTGTTGGAATGTAGTGCCCATCGTCGGCATGCTGGGCTGGAACATGACAGTCTTCGCGCTTTGGTTGGCGTTGTTCAAATCCATCGTGTGGCCGGCCTTGATGACCACATCGTCAGACGTACTGAAGCCGGGGTAGACGCCACCCGCCGGGTTTGAGGTCCAATTTGCCGCCAAGTTCCACGCGCCGGAATTCTTCGACGTGAAGACATACGGTCCACCCGTCAGGCCTGTGAACGCCACCACGCCGAGGAACGGCTGCGCATTGGTATACGGCGCACCCGTGGGTGAGTAGATACCACGACCGGTGACATTGCTGGGTTCATTGACCGTGATGCGCGCGAAATCCTGGTTGGCCGTCGCACCGGTAACAAATAAATTCGCAAAGTTACTCGCACCGTTATTGTAGGTACGGTTCAAAATTGCATTGCCGCCAGCGTTGATATTCAACGCACCCGTGACAGTGATTTGAGCATCGCCGTTCAGGCCATTGGGCACGAGATTAATCGTGCTGGTGCCCGTGCCAATGTTCAAAGTCGCGATCGTTTCATTGTGCGCCAAAGCCGGAGAAGCCGCCAAGGTCAGAGTACCACCATTGAGCGAAACGCTCCTACCGTCTGCAATAGAATTGGAGGTCGTCACAGCCGACGTAATGTTAAATTCACCACCCGAATTGACGATCACGTTTCCGGCTACCGAGCTGGTCGCGCCTGCCATATAGACCGGTCCGTTCGTGACCACGGTATCACCTGAATAGGTGTTGGCCGCGTTCAACTGCACCTGTTGCGGTCCGAGCTTCGTCACACCAAATGCACCCGTCGCCGTAATCGGCCCGTCAAAGCGCAGAATAGCGGACTGAGGTTGGAAGACCGCATTGGTATTCAACGTCGTCGCAGCGAAGCCCAATTGATTGTTGCTAACTCCCGTTTGATTGTTTCCATACACACCCAAGGGGCTGGAGGTGTTGACTGTCAGAGACGTCATCGTGATGATTGGTAACGACTGCGTAAATCCGCCGTTCTGCATGGTCACCATCGTATTGTACGTGCCCGCAATCGTCGGCGCATTCAACATAATGTTACCGGGGAAATTCACCGTTGTATTGCTGCGCACTTCCAGAATGCCGCCAGTCATCACCACAGTCGCTGGAGCCGACACCTGGCCCAGCGTACCAGCGCCTTGTGCAGACAGTTGAGCATTCGAATTGACCGTAATCGTTCCCGTATATTGATTGTTCGCATTCGTCAGAATTAAGGCGTTGCCCAATCCGCTGCCCGGTAGAATCAGCGATCCGTTGTAACCCAGCACATTCAAATTGCCCGTACCAGCCAAGATGCCGCCGATGGTCAAATTGCGTCCGGCGCCCGGTGCCGCAATGTCGTCCAACTGGATCGTCGAATTCGCCGTGACGATCACGGATGGGACGTTCGTGCCGTTTTGATTGCCACCGCCTGCCGAATTGGTGATCGTCGGGCTGGCTGCGCTGGCTCCCAGCGTTCCACCGTTCAGAATAACCGGCGTCGTTAATGTTACAGCCGCAATGGCCAACGATGCATTGGGGTTGACCGTGATGTAGCTCAATTGAGGATTGTTGTCGCCGAACGAAGTCCCGCTCGTAGCGTTGATAATACCATTGTTTGCAATCCACACGCCTTCGTAATTGCCGTTAGCTGCACTGATGATAATATCGCCTATCGGCAGCCCCGCTGGTGTTGCCGGCTGTGCATTCAAGATCGTGGTCGTATTTTGCGGATTGGAGAAACCAAGGCCGAGACCGCCCCATTGGCCGGAGACAGTGAAGCGATCCAGCGGCGCAATAGCGTTGTGTTCGATTGTCACGGTCGCGTTGGCCACAGGCACCATTTCAGAGAAATTCGCCGTACAATTGCCGATACCCAGCAGCTTCGAGCCATTCTGGAAGAGCACACGTTGCGAGGTACCGGACGTGATCGTCGGAGCGATTTCCAACGTCGCACCTGCAGCCACTACGGTGAGTCCCTGATTCGTGTTGGCCGCGCCGTTGTTTTCTCTGCCCAATGCATTGCTGGTACCAAAGCGCAACGCACCCCCATTGATAAACGTCGCACCTTGCCGCTGACTGGTCGAACTGGCCACAACATTCGGATTGGCAAACGTCAACCGCCCCGCGCCAGTCTTGGCCATGGGATTGTTTCCCGCCAATGCGCTGTTGACTGTCAGCGTGAGATTCGTCGGAACACTGACCGTCGCACCCGACGGCCCCAATATAAAGCCGCGAGCAGGGTTCAGCATCACGTCGTTGGTGTTGATCGTCAACGTCCCGCCACCCACCACGCTGCCTCGGATGATCGTATAGCCGCTGGCGCCAAACGTGCCAAAATTACCCACGGTTGTAAGCTGGGTATTGCTCTGAATAGATCCAATGATCTGAATCTGGCTTTGGCCGTTAAGACTAATGTAATCACCTACATTACAGGTACTCAAGAACGATGTGCCAGTACCGGTCACGACATTTGTTGCCGTAGTGACCGATCCGGGGAACGTAGTGCTACGAATGATCTGATACGGCGTACCGGCCGCGATCGGCGGATTGAACGTACTGCCGACTGTCAGCAACGTGTCGTTGTTGATGACCGTAATCTGCTGCATTTGTCCAGCCGCATAAATCCAGTCAAACAGATTGTTCGCGCTGGCCTGCTGAGTAAATAACGTGCTTGTACCGAAGACTTGCAAACCTGAAGCCGAGATCGTCCCCGCACCTGACGTGAGTCCGGATTGGTTGCGGATAATGAGGTACGGAGTCGCGGCCAATGCGCCAAAGGCTGTAGTGGTGCTGACCACAGTCGCGAGCGGAGCTTGATTGACAGTACGAACTTGTCCGTTTGCCACGATCTGGTCCCCAGCTCCGACTTGCTGGCCGCCAGCGCCACCAATAAACAGAGTGCCCGTTCCGGTGAGTAGATTCGAGCGCGTCACCGACGTGATCGCGACGGCTGCCTGAGTAAACGCTGCGTTCGCCGTGGCAATAAACGACGTATCGCTAAGAATCGTTGCAACGGTCACAGAACCGCCCGGAAGAGTAACCACATCACCCGGCAATAACTGGGATCGATACAATGAACCTGTTCCTGTGACAGTGCTTAAGCCGGTCGTTGTCGCCGTCGTGCCCGTCAATCCCGCAAACGTCGCGCCACCCGTCGTCAGAGTACCTACGCCAGGCGTCACGTTATTGTTGTGGAAGATCTGATACGACGAGCCTGTGACAGTCGGCAGGATGCCGGACGTCGTCAGAATAGCTGTATCCGTAATGCTCATGACATACTGGGAACTGCCGCCGGCCACGATCAGATCGCCCACCGCGACTTGAGACACAAAGTTCGATCCGGTTCCGGTCACGGTCGTCGTGCCGGTCGTGGTGATGGTTCCATAGCCCACCAGCAGCGTATTGGCGTTGGCTTGTCCGGCACCCTGCAAAATCACCGAACTGTTCAAACTACCCAAATTACCATCATTGGAGATGCTCAACACGCCGCCATTGACCGTCGTATTGCCCGTGAACGTGTTGCCGGTGTTCGATAGAGTCGTCGTGCCGGAATTGACGCGCAAACCGCCGGAGAAGGACAACAATCCAGAGATTGTCGTCGGGCCAGTGCCGCCCACTGTCAATCCGGCGAGCTGTGCTGACGTAATCGGACCACTAAGTGTAAGTGTGCCAGTGCTATTCTGATTGATCGTGCCGGAAACGGTGCCGGGCGTTCCAGTCGGTCCGAAGATCAACGAAATCACACTGATCATCGGTGCGGCATCGTTACCTAAATTGATCACGCCGCTGCCCACCGTCAAAGTCTGTCCAGCCGTGCCGGAAATCGACGGGCTGGCCGCGTTGCTGTCGAACGACATCGAATTACAAACCTGATTACCATTCAAGTTCGTGATGGCGTGACGGATGATGACATTGTTGTTGGCTGGAGTTCCACCAATGAACTGGGCACCCGATGACGGGAAGGTGTCCCAAATTGCATCCGTCCACTGACCCGACGCAACGGTGTACCACGTCGTCGCAGCCTGCTTGGCGCGCAATCCTTCGTTCGTCGACGCTGGCACGTCGTATTCCGCGAACAAGCCGTTGACCGTCGCAGAAGGCTGGTCAAAATTGACTGCGGCGACAGTGTTGAGTAACAAATTCGTCGTGCCGGGCGTTCCTGCGGTCGGAGCTTTGCGGATGAAATTCAACGTGCTGTTGTACGTAATGGTGCTGACCGTGGATATCAACTGATTGTTGACAGAATTGGTAACAATCGCCGTCCCGTCCAAATTGATCGTGCTGGGCGCATTCACGATGATCTGGCCAACCGTTTCGACTTGGCTCACAGCAGTTGCTGCCGTCGGAACAATTTGGAACGTGCCGCCATTCAAAATCAACGGAGAAGCATTGTTAATGTGATCGAAGTTCGCAGCGCCTGTGCCGCCGGAGATGTCGAACGTTCCTCCCAAATTAACCGTTACGCTCGTAACGGCCGACAGAGCACCGGTATCGGTGTTCAAACTCAAGACGCCCGCGTTGACCGCAGCCGTTCCTGCAAACGAGCAGTTACCGGTTAGAATAAGCTTACCGGAACCGTCTTTCGTTAAGCCGCCGATACCGCCGTCGAATTTCTGAGAAACACCGCCGAATGTGTTAAACGCCGGATCGGGGGCCAGCACATTTGTATTGTAGTACTCTGCTTTCAAACCGTTCACAATGCCACTGCCCACAGGTCCAGACAAAATGCTCAAAGGCATGTACTGTGTTTGCGTTGGCGCGACCGCACCGGGCAGGTATTCAACTTGAAAGCCGTAACCGCCACCCGTATTGCTGTACAAGACCACAATGCTGTGCAAACCCGCCGTCAACTGAAGAGTGCCGGTCTTCAACGTCACAGGTTGGGAGAAGTTGTTGCTAACTACGAGGATTCCGTCAATGTACATCATGCTGGCGTCGTCGCTGGCCGTTCCAAATGAATACGCACCGGTGCTGGGAATGTTGATGAAACCAGAGAAGCGCGCTGTGAAGGCCGGACCGTTTGCATTGTACGGCGGCGCAAAACCGTTGCCGCCCGCTCCGAAATCGAGATTATTCGCAATACATCCCGTTGCGCTGGTTGCGCTAGTCGAGAAACTCGGAGTCAAACCCGCCAAACCACTACCCGGTAGACCCGCAATCGATCCGTTAATCGTTGTATTCGTATTATTGATCGTGATCAAGCGCGAGCCGTTCAGGTAGCCATTCGGCACCGTCACGGTTCCAAACGACGTGGCCGGCGAAGTCAAGGCCGATTGGCCATTGGTCACGGTGAATTGTGTGGCAGAAGCGCTCGTGATGACGAAAGCGCCGTTGTATTGCGATGGTGCAACACCCGAGAGTACCACCGTATTGCCGATGGAATACGTATTGGCAACGGTCACCGTAACGGTCGTTCCGGCTTGCGTGATGTTAGTTGGCGTCAGCGTTTGCGCCGCAAAGCCCAAGTTCAAATCGCTACCGGGAAGAACCGTAAAGTTACCATTGATAGCCAGTTGATTGGTGATCGTGCGCGTACCGCCGGTAGCAATGATATTGGTCGGATTGATCGCTACGGAAGCACCTGGAGCGAGCTGATTGATTGTAAACGTACCCGTGCCCAGAGGACCGGCTGTCGGCGGATAGCTGTTTGTCGAAGAGGATTGAATTTCAAGTGTGCCTGCACCCGCAGAATTCTGGCCGACCGCTCCTAACGTAAATCCGCCAACAAACGTATTCGCACCACCCAATGCCAACGTGCCCGCACCAACTTTGGTCAGCGAGTAGGCCTGAACAGTTGTGCCGTTCGTAAGTGGACTGCTGATGAGGCCACTGATCGTCGTCTTGCCAGTATTAAGCGTTGCAAGAGTGGAATTCGCCAACAGCGTCACAGCGCCCGTGAACAGCATGTCATTGGCTCCACCAATTGCAATCACCGTCGCAGAGCCAGACTGCAAGATCGGATTGGCAATGGTTCTCAACCCGCCAGTGCCTTGCACAATTGAGTGCGGCCCAGCAACGGCATTGCCCTGATAATTGAACACCAACGATCCCGTACCCAGCACGCCACTGGTTGGCAAATTATTGGAATCCACTGTGACCGTCAACGTTCCACCTGCCAAATTCTGGAAGCCCGGCAAGTTAGCATTAACGATTGAGACCGTACCCGCGACGGTGCTTGCGACTAAACCGGCCGTGGGATTCGAATATGTAAACGTCGTGCTGGTCGCCGATGATACAACCCACGTACCGTTGTAGCCAGTGGGAGTCACACCTGCAATCACAACCGTTTGGCCGGATGACACATTATGAGCGGCGGCAGTGGTGATTGTCACTGTGTTCCCCGCTTCGGTCGCCCCGCCGATTGCAATCGTGCCCGTCGTCAACGCCGGTTGAGCCGACGTTCCCAAGAAGAAACCACCCGAGAAGTTATTCCCAGCATTGCTCAACACCAATTCGCCGGGTCCGGTCTTGTTCAGCGCGTAACTGCCAGCGCCAATCGTACCGCCCGTGCCGTCTGAAATCTGACCCGTAATCGTCAACTTGCCCGTGTTGTTTAAATCGATTTGAACACTATTGGGGCGTTGAATACCGTAAGCCGCATTCGTCAAATTGGCAAACGGGGCGTTAAGAATCAAATTCGTATCATCCGTGATGCTGGCCACCGTTTGAGCCTGACCGCTCACGTAGATTATATCATTTACTTTGACCTGCTTTGTAAAGGCCGTATTTGTGCCCGTAACACTCGTTGACACGGCGCACGAGATCGTACCGCTGCCGAGGACACCCACTGAGCCTGTACCAGCCAACACAAGGTTCGCGCTGATCGTTGGATTGTTTAAGATGAACTGCGTCTGAATCAGGCTATTGACGGTCAACGCGCTGCCTGTCGTCGTATCCGTGATCGACCCGGATGGACCGGCGAACGTGACGGTGTTAATGGATCGGTTGGCTCCGTTCAAATCGATCACATGATTGGCATTGATAATGACTTGATCGGCAGCCGTAGGAACGCCTGTCGGACTCCATGTAGGCGTTCCAGATATATCATTCCACGCACCCGACTTCAACGAATTGTAGGTGATCGCCGTCATCGGCACCACACCATTCGCAGCCAAACCCGCACCGGAGTACATCGCTGGCTGGCTGGTTTGGTTAAGCGCGGTCGTTGTGTTATTCTGAGTCGTCACCGTCGCCCACGGTAAGGGTTGCTTGTCGGTAGGTGTTTGCGGTACCTGCAATGTGCCAAACAACAAACGCGGCAACAGCGCACCACCGTTAGAATTGCGGACGAACGTCAGCAGCGACGACGCCGTGTTGGCAATCGGATTGGCTTGGGTGAAGATGTTGGCTGCAGCGACATTGTTCACCGCCGTATTGAAATTCAAGGTCGTATTGAATGCACTGCTGGAGGTGTTAGCCACATTGATCGTGCTGTTCGCCGCCACGGTCAACGTACTGGTGGTGTTGATGATGTTGGCGGCCGCATTGCCCTTGACGGTCAGGGTGGAATTCGCGCCGGTCATGGATAACTGTCGGCCGGGGTGGAGCTTGTTGCGAATGATGGAGTATGCCGTTCCAGTCACAAGAGCGGGATTGAACGGAGCAATCGTCGTCAAACCAGTCGCGCTCTGCACGGAAGAGACCACTTGCGTCTGGAGCGGTCCCGTCGGTCCTTGAGCCACGATCATGTCGCCGACGTTGAAGCCGCTGGTGGCCGAAATAGTGTTGAACACAGGGGCGACAGTGGCTGTGCCGGCCACGGTCGACGCAACCAAACCCGAGATCGGATTGGTGTAGGTAAATTGCGTGTTGGAGGTCGAACTGGTGATCACGAATGTACCGTTATAAGATGCCGGAGTGACTCCAGCAATCACGACCGTATGGCCGACCACATATTGAGTCGTTTGCGTGGCCGTGACGACAGTGACGGTATTACCGACTTCAGTCGCTCCGCCAATAGCAATCGCCAATGCGCCGTTGCCCGCGTCCGCAGTCACGGCGGTGCCGGCGCTTGAAATGGTCCCGCTTCCAACCAGAGTTGGAACGGCGCCGTAATCCAAAACCATCGTACTACCCGAACCAATGCCGTAATCGGGGAACACGCCGCCGCCCAAATCAGTACCGGTACCGCTCAGGACGGCCATGCCGCCGTTGACCAACAACTGGCCGCCAGCAGTCACACCCGGCTGGAACGGTCCAGCGATCGTCAACGTGCCCAATCCCTGTTTGGTGATTGCAAAACCGGTGGTTTGTGACAAATAGCTAACAAACGACGACAATTGATTCGCGAGAATCAACCCATTGGTCGACAAGCTGTTGATTTGAAGCGTCCTGCCCCCGTTGCCGCCCACGGATCCGGTACACGTCAAATCGAACGACGTGCCCCACGAGCCGATCGCGCCGAACGTATTCGGCGTCGGACCAACCGTCATGGTACCGCCGTTCATGAAGATCATATGGGGAATAGTGCGCGCCGCGCCGAAGGCCTGAATCGTACCGCCCACATAGTCAATAAAACCGCTGGGGCAGCCGTATTGCGGGTTGGCGACGATCAGGGCTTGATTGATCGTCGGACCCGTGCCGAATGCGCTGTTGTTGTTGCCCACCAAAATAAAGCCGCTGTTGACCTGCCAACTTCCGATGTTTGTGTTGGTTCCGCTCAAATTGATCAAGCCGGTCGCGGCATTCATGGAGAGGATGACTTGCGACATACCGCTGCCGATCACGCCAGTTTGATTAATCACGCCCGTGCCGGTATAGGTATGCAACCCGCGCATAATGGCATAGTTCGAGCCGGCCGGGATAGCCGGGTTGTACCCGACGCGTTGCGAACCGGTGGTAATCTGGAATAGAGTCTGTCCGTTGGCCAACGACGAATCGCTCGCCTGCAGGAGCGGGGAATTACCGGCACCCGTCGATGTAGCCGCAACGCCTGGATTATTGGTAAGCGTGGCAATTGCATTGCCGGCATTCAAATTGCCGGTGATCGTACCGCTTCCATAGATGGTGCGAATGACCTGATATGTCGCACCGGCAGTCACAGCGGGACTGAAGCCCTGCTGGGTGGTCAACTGCGTGTTGCTGGCGATTGCTGTGACGATTTGGAACTGCCCCGCCGCAGGACCGCTGGTGATGACCAGCACGTCGTTGATGCACACGTCGGCGGCATTACCGAAATTGGCCGTCCCAAAGCCCGTGACAGTCGTACCGCTGCTTGTAACGGTATTTGTTAACGCCAGACTGCCGGTGCGCGGGACGTTGTTGGAATTTTGGATCGTGCCGGCCAGCGTGGCGTTCGCCGGGGGCTGAGTCGAGGGGAAATTGACCAGCAACGAGTTGATGTTCATGTTCAACGTCGGTACCGTAATGGTGGAGGTCGAAGCTTGCGTTAAATTGGTACAGGTGATCGTCATCGACGCAGGCTTAACGACTTGATACGTTTGCGCGCCAGCGACCACTGTCCCGCCGACGGTTGACGTACCCAAACCCGATGTCGGATTGAAGTAGGTGAATGACGTCGTATTTGGCGATGTGAGGACCGTAAACGTGCCGTTAAAGCCAGCTACAGTGGCTCCGGCGATCACAACTGTCTGGCCGGGGTACAATTGAGGAGATTGTGCCGATGTGGTGACCGTCACGATATTACCGACTTCCACGTGGCCCGCGGCGGCGACGGTCAGCGTTTGCGTGTTGGCGGTAATCGCCACGCCGGTCGTCAGCAAGATGTCTGACGGCACGGTCGCCACCGCCTGAGTCACACCGTTGACTGTAATCAAATCGCCCGCGGCAAACTGTGCGGTGAAATTGGTGCCCGAACCGATCACGTTGGTCGTGCCGTTCGTCAATACCGCTCCTGCGCCGGGGAAGACCGTCGAAAATCCGCCGCGACGCACAACAAAGTTCGCGCCTGTAATCGCGTTGGTGATCGCCGGCGTTACGGTCATGGCGGTGGAACTGGTAACAGCCGTCACCGACACGGTGACGCTGTTTGCCGGAGTGCCTGTCTGTTGAATCGTAATTTGATCGCCGACGGCCAATTCGTTCACGAAATTGGTGCCCGCTCCGATGACGGTGGGAGCCGCTGCGACTGTACCGGCTACGGTGGACGCAGCGATACCAGCGATCGGATTGATGTAGGTGAACGAGGTTGCTGAAGCTGAACTGGCGACCACATAAGTACCGTTGTATGTCGCCGGCGTGACTCCGGCAATCGTCACGACTTGACCGACGACGAATTGCGGGCTCTGAGCAGCCGTGGTGACCGTCACGACGTTGCCGACTGCGGTGACGCCCGTAGCCGTAGTGGCGACAGTCTGTCCAATGGTGCTCGTCAGCGTGCCCGTTCCAGTGAATGAATTGCCACCCAAAAGCAAGTTGCCGTTGAGGGTCGTCACGGGTGTTGTGATCGTGGTGGTGAAAGCAAGGTTGTTCAAGCCCGTTGTGTTGGGCGCCGCGGGGGCCACTGCCGGTCCGACAGTCGTCGTGCCGTTGCCGCTGACGTTCAACGCGCCGATACCCGTCGCACTGGTCGGGTTGATCGTGCTGGACACGTTGTTCAAAATCGTCAAAATACCCTGCGCCACCACCGTGGTTCCTGAAATGTTACTGTTAATCGCGCCCAGGAAGTTGCTGTTGAGCGTGCTGACGTTGATTGCATTCGCCATGAGCTGGGGGTTGACCAAGTTAATCGTGCTGCCCAAAGCCGCCGTGAATGTGCCGTTGCCGACCACATTCAATTGGAAGCCGCTGGCCCCCGCCGCTGTGCCGAAGACGGAACCGGCCGCCAAGCCTGCTTGCGGATTCACGTATGTAAAGGTGGTGGCGCTTGGGACGGTCGCAATTGTGAACGTGCCTGTATATCCCAGCGGCGTCACGTTGGAGATGGTGACGGTCTGGCCGGCGATGAAGCCGTGCGCGGCGGAGGTCGTGATCGTTGCGACGTTCGACACTTCCGTCGCCGCAGTGATGGTCGCCGCCGTGCCGTTGCTGCTCTGAAGCGTCGCCGTCGCGCCCAAGGTCAACGTGCCGTTGACGGTTGCCATGAGCGGGTTGCCCGCCATTTCGAAGGTCGGTGCTGGTGTTGCGCCAGTGCCGCCCAAGGTCAGCTTAGAATTCGGATTGACTTGGATTGTGAAATTGGCCGAGTTGAGCTTGAAGGGGAAGTTGATCGTCGAACCGGTCGTCGAATTCGAGTTGATGATCGAGGTGTTCACCAACATGGTGTTTCCGGCCGCGCTGTTCAAAACGTAATTGTCGCCGGAAATAAGAATGTTATTCAGAACAAAATTAGCGGCAAGATTGTTGGTATTCGTCAGCTGTGAGGCACCGGCAGGAAAGATCACGTTTGCACCAGATGTCGGCGCAGAACCTCCTACCCAATTCGCACCATTTGACCACAAAGGATCGGTTGCACCAGCAGCCAAACCGCTCCACACGAAGTCCACCGGAGTCGTCGGGTTGGCCAAAGCCACCACTTGAATCCCATTGATCGGCGCGCGCGGAGTCGGGGCGGTGATCAAGGGCTGAGCATTCGTGACCGACGTGTCCGGAACAGCGACAACGGCGAATGTGGTGCCGCCGATCGTATTTCGAAGGACAACATAATTACCGTTGGTTGCGTTGAAACCGGAGGCTGCGGACGTGCCACGTGCAAACGGTCCCAGGTAATCCACGGCCTGCGCGTCGCGTGAACCGGTCGCATTGACGGGGTTGCTGGCTACTTTGACGATGCTGTACGCGGCGTTGGTGTTCGCGGCGGTGATAGCCGTGTTGACCGTGATAGCGTTTGCGGATCCAATGGCCGTCACAACCGATGCTTGCGAGCCGATCACAATCGTGTCGCCGACTGCAAATTGTGTTGAGAACAAAGTTCCATTACCCGTAATTGCGGTTCCGGCGGCAGCGTTCGTAATCGTACCCACGCCGGTGTACGGCACACCTTTAATGATGCTGTATGTGGCATTGATCGCCGCAACGGCGGGCAATCCGCCAGCGCAGAGCGTCAACCCGGTGTTGCTTTGTACAGATGAAACCACGTTCGCCTGATTAGTTGCGGTGGCGACCAGAATATCACCGGGTGCCACGGCCGTAAGGAACGAAGTTCCGCCGCCAATAATAGCCGTCGCACCTGCGGTATTTGCGACCGTCGGATTTATTGTGCCGGCACCGGTCGTGAGATTTTGTTTGATGACGACATATTGCGAAGTTGCCGGTATGATCGTCGGATAACCACCGATTGTCGTCAAACTCGTTGTGCCGTTCCACAGCGACACGGTATTGGCCTGATTGTTAGCAACTACTACGTCACCGCCTGTGATTCCGCTAAAGGCGGCGGTTCCCACAAGTGTAGTCGCATTTGCAACGGTCACGAGCAGTGTCGTATTCGGGTATTGCGCCAAAATGTAACGCCCCGCACGGTCTTCGTAATTGCCGCCGTCCGTATACACGATAATGTTGTAACCGCCGGTCATATAGGAAGGAGTACCACTGCCCGTGCTAACCGCAATGAACGAATAGGTTGAATTACCACTATCCAAGTAGCCTCTCATCAAACGCGGATTTCCCGAGGTATCGCCCGCGCCCAACAAGCTGGTTGAAGCATTTCCAAGGGCATAAACGATACTTGTGCCATTCACCACGGCATTCGTATTGTCCTTCAGCACACCTGCTGCGATTGCCGCAACCGTTCCGCTGCCGGCACCCGTGATGCTATTCCAATTCTTCTGAGGAACCACGCCGGCATAATCATTGATATTCAGGGCCGTCGCGCTGCCTTGCAAAGCGATGCCGAAAGAAGAGGCATTGTTGTTGGCGTTTTGCAGCGTGGCGGCATGCAATTGCAAATTGGCGAAGCTAGCCGCCGTCACATTACCGTTACCGCCGTACAAGACTTGCACCTGCACGGCCGAGGCTGTCGAACCCGCTCCGCCGATTTCAGCGATGATCTGGAAATAATTGGTCGTGCTGATCGTGGTCACTCCCGTATAGACGACCGTCGGTGTGGCAAGACCGCCTGAATCGCCTATTGGCGTCACAACCAACAGCACCTGCGGCGCGGCACCTGGCAGCGTTGCGGTGTTCACCAAGGAACCGAAAATTTTCAACACGCGCGGCGTAACGAAGCCTCCTACAGCAGGCGCGTTCACAATGAACTGATACCCCAGTCCCGATGACGTGTTAGCGGCCGACGTGATGCCCGTGAAGTTGATCACGCCGGTCGAGGCATTTTGATTGTTGATCAAATTCTGCGGCACATTTAAAGGGCCGCTCACGCCGTCAGTCCACGTATAGGTCATGGCCGCGTTCACCGTAGTACGGGTGGCGGTGCTAAGGATCGTGGCATCGCTGATTAAAGGTGACGCGATGGCTTTGTGATTGTAATTGTTAACATTGCCGCCCCCACCCCACTGCGCCCAGTCGAGCGTACCTTCCTGGGTCAGGCTAAAGTTGCCGCCTGGTGCCACAGTCGCGGCGCCGTTGGTGGCGTTCGCCGTCACCGTAGTCGCACCCTGTGCGCACGGTATCGCCACAGCTATCACGAGCACGGCCAAACAGGCCATGCATGAATTGATGAGGTTTTTGGGGGTGGATGTAGTCATTTTTTCAAACCCTAATACGGCACCGAAAATAATTTCGAACATCAACAAAACGAAATGCATACGGACTCAGTCAAAACCAAACTCAACCATTCTACTTAAAAATCATCAACCTGTTATCATTCAGACAGTCGCTTGATTTCCATACATTCGACGCACCGCATGTGCAATTTTTCAGAAACCACGTCTGCTTCAAAGCACACTGTTAAATTTTATGTCCAACCTACATCGTTAATCTCTGACACTGCTCATTCCACAACACGAGCGACTCCGGCCTTCATTCCAATCGATCACTTTATTATTTGGCACAACATTCGCTTAAAAAATTTAGTCAGCTCGTTCTTGACTTACTTTAAACAGGTGACTTGGGTCACTCGAGACGGTTCACAGATTTAAGGACGCGCATGCTTAAAGGCAATTCAGTTGGGAGGTGTAAAAAGAGATATTCCATATATTGGCCAATACCTTAATAATAACAGTTCAGTTCTTCAATCGAACGGACGATATTTCGACTAGATCAATTTTGACTCAGTCATATGAAAATCTGTTCCTCAAACACACCCATCAACCGCTTCATTAAGTATGTGTCGATAGCGCTGAGAAGGTTACTTTAAAATCTATATTTTTTACGAATTTCTATCCGGTCCATATAACACTCAACGCAATGTATACTTTCCCCTAATGTACCGCGACATTCTTCCTGAAGACAGAATGAGATTACACTTTAGCTTTTTTTTCATGAATCGCCAGATAATTCTGTGAAAAAACTGTTAAAATTGTCCTGATTATCGTACTAATGCCTAAACGTATGTCAATCGAACCCAAATATACAACGAAGTGTCTCGCTTTAGGACTCGACGTGTCTCATTTTCACAGCAATTGATTCTTAGCCTTTCGGAGCACTGTACGATTCGTCGTTGATTCCGACCAATTCGCCCGTCGAATCCCCAAACTTCTCGACCGGTGTTCCCATCCGGCTCAACATCCCCTTATAGAGGTTGCACAACGGTGTGTTCTTTGGGTACATCAAATGCCGCCCCGTCTTCAACGTCCCACCACCCTGCCCGGCCAACACGAGGGGCAGATTGTGCGGATTGTGGCTGTTCCCGTCGCGAATGGGAGAACCAAAGAGGATCATCGAATTATCGAGCAACGTCCCCTCTCCCTCTTTAATGTCCTTCATCTTCTCCAGCATGTACGCAAACTGCTGCACGTGCCAGCGGTTGATCAGAGCGTACTGAGCAAGTTTTTCTTTGTTGTTCTCATGATGCGACAGCTCGTGATGCGATCCCTTCACGCCTTCGACGAATGAAAAGTTTTTGCCGCTCACGTCATTGCCAAACATAAACGAACTCACGCGCGTCGAATCCGTCCAGAACGCCATCACCATCAAGTCCAGCATAATGCGCACTTGCTCGGTGTGATTGACGCCGCGCTCGCTGGCCTTCGCCGGATCCGAATAATAACTCGTAATACGGTCGCCCAATTTCTTAACGGTCTCACGCGCGAGCGGGTCTTCGTGAATCTCTTCCTTCCGCCGCTTCGCATCAAATTCAATCCGGTTCTCAATCGCGCGGATCGATCCGAGGTACTCGTCCAATTTGCGCTGATCCGACGCGCCGACTTTCGCGCGCAAACTCTTCGCGTCTTCCTGGACCAAATCCAAAACACTCTTCTCAGCATTCACGTCGCGCGCCTTCGCAGCCTTCGGTCGGAACAAGCGGTTGAACGCGAGGCGCGGATCGATCTCTTTCGGGACCGGAGTCGAAGGAGAGCTCCACGAAATGTGCGAGCCATACAAGCGCGTGTAGCCGACGACGACATCGACGCCTGTCGTAACCGGTTCAATTCCTAATTCAAGCGACGGCAGCGGCGTCAGATTTCCGATGCGCTGAGCCGCGACCTGATCCATCGATGTCCCGTTGCTGCGCACATCGCTGCCGGTCGTCCGCGTAATCGTGGTGCCGGTCATGAATCCGCCGGTCTTGACATAGTGACCATCGCCGGTGTTCGTGCTGATGTTCATCAATTCAGTGAAGACCAGAATGTCTTTCTTCAATTTTTCAAGCGGCGACAACGTCGGCGATAATTCAAATTCCTTGCCGACACCTTTTGGCGTGAACTCGGTGACATTGACGCCGTTCGGATAATACAAAACGCCCATCCGCACCGGATGCTTACGAGCCGCATCATCCGCCCGCGCGCGCGGCGTCATCGCGTCCAATAAAGGAAGCGACAATAAAGCGCCCGCGCCCTTCAACATCGTCCGCCGCGAAATAGGTTCGGGTCTCAGCATCGTTTTCAGCACTCCATACAGGGTCGAACACTTAGAAACTATTTTCAATTCAACCGTCAGTTTACTTCGTACTCACTTCGCCGCGCCGGTTCCGGAACGGATAGCTCAACGCGATTTCACGCACCAGCGTAGCACCTTTGTAGTTGTCCTTTTTCACCGCTTCAACAATCGTCTTCACGGCCGGCGCGTCGTAATTTTCCAACCCACGTCCCAACGCATACGATAACATCCGCTCCGCCAAATTCCGAACACAATCGTCTTTCTTTTTCATCAGAGCCGCTTTCAATTCAGCAGGTCCCGTGAACTTTTCACCCGTCGTCAGCACTCCACTCGCATCCACTTTAATCCCACCCGCTTCGGTTCGAAACTTTCCTGTCGGATCAAAATTCTCCAAACCAAATCCAATCGGATCCATCCGCGCGTGACATCCCGCACACTCCGGTTTCTTGCGATGCAATTCCAACCGCTCGCGAAATGTTTTTCCATCTTTCGGTTTATCGTCCGGGGACAACACACCCACATTCGCGGGCGGAGGAGGAGGAGGCGAACCGATCAAATCTGTCAACACCCACTTGCCGCGCAACACCGGGCTTGTGCGTTGCGGATACGATGTCAACGTCAACACGCTCCCCATCCCAACCAATCCGCCGCGCGTTTTGTCCGCCAATTTTATGCGCTTCAACGCCGTTCCCGTCACACCCGCCAAACCGTAATGTTTCGCGAGTTCTTCGTTCACATACGTGTAATCCGAATCGAGCAGATCGAGCACCGTGCCGTCTTTCCGGATTACCGCATCGAAAAACGCAATGGTCTCGTCGTACATAGAATCGCGCAACGTCGGCGTGAAATTCGGAAAGCGCTTGCGGTCAGGCGTTGCGGCCAATTTGAAGTTCTGAATACCCAGCCACTGCCCACAAAAGTTCTCTGTCATCGCCGCCGCTTTGGGATCGGACAGCATCCGTTTTACTTGCGCTGCGAGCACATCTGGGTTCTGCAAACTCTTCTTTGCCGCCAGCGAAAATAGCTCGTCGTCAGGCATCGATGCGTATAAGAAATACGACAATCGGCTGGCGAGTTCATAGTCGGATATTGGATGCACCGCACCACCTGCAGGATCGGTCTCGACACGGTACAAAAAGTTCGGAGACACAAGCACCGCTTTGAACGCGAGCTTCACGGCATCTTTGACGCTCGCACCTTTTTTCACAGCAGAATCGAACAGAGTCATCAAGCGTTTTAATTCATCCTGCGTCACCGGTCGACGATACGCACGCGTCGCAAATCGATCTATCGCGGCCAGTCCAACATCGCGTTTCGCTGAACCCGCAGGAGCTTGCGTGACCATCAATTTTTCATCGCTCGCCTGGTCCAAAATCTCGCCAGAAGCATCTAATAATTTCTCCAACAAAATCGGCGGAATAAAGAGCGTGTCGGCGTTGTTATCGAATCCGCCACCGCCACTTCCGTCGGCCGGAAAATTGTCGGCGGGATGTGTGTCCACTCCGAGCAAATCGCGAATCGTGTTGCTATATTCCAGACGGCTCAACCGGTGCGCGGTGACGCGACCGGGATCTTTCGGGAGCTTGGATGTGTCAACATTTTTCAGCGCAATTTCGATCCATTTCCACAACGCGTCGCGCTCTTTTTCGGTTGGTTGAGGCTTACTTTCAGGCGGCATTTCTTTGTCCGCAATCGCGCGGATTACCGTATCCCAAAATTTAGGATCAATGGCCATATCCGGAGCCGTTTTGAATTTCGCGAGATTCACGCCGCCTTTGGTCTTCTCGCCGCCATGACAGCTGAAGCAAAATTTCTGCATCACCGGCAGCGCGTCACGAGCGTAATCCGATGCACCGGACGACGGCTCGCCCGAGCACACGAACACCGAAGTGAAGAGGAAAACGCCCAGCCCAAACGTGCGCATCAATCGATTCAATTCCCTTCCAACGTCGTCCGATATATTTCCCTTTTCTACTTACCCCGGTGCGCTCGGAGAAACATGAAAATTCTCAATGGACTTTACACCCCGAACAACTTCATCCGCGTCTCCGTCGCCAGTTCATCGCAGCGCTCATTCTCTGCATGGCCGGCGTGACCCTTGGTCCACTCCCACGTGACCTGATGTTTTGCAATCAGTGCATCCAACGAAATCCACAAATCTTTATTTTTGACCGGTTCTTTCGCCGCCGTCTTCCACCCGTTGCGCTTCCAATTGTCGATCCATTTTTGGCGAAACGCGTTCGCCATGTACTCACTGTCCGTCACGATCCGCACCGCGCATGGCACTTTCAATTCTTCCAACGCGCGCGTCACCGCCGTCAACTCCATACGATTGTTCGTCGTCTCGCGCTCGCCGCCGGTGAGCTCCTTCTCTTTGTCGCCGTACCGCAAAATCGCAGCCCACGCACCAACGCCTGGATTCGGTTTACACCCGCCATCGCAAAATATCGTGACGCTCGGACGTGTCTCTGATTTGTCTGTCATTGATTGATCTCATTCTGATTTGATTTAATAATGTGTCGAGCCGAACGCTATGACTATTTGCTTTTAAACGCAAAGGCGTGAAGGCGCAAAGACGCAACGAAATAAAAGAGGTATTCGATCTTCCTCTTCAAGCCGTTCTTTGCGCCTTTGTGTCTTCGCGTCTTTGCGTTCAACTCCAAAACCAACGTCCTTCTATTTCTTCCGATCAAACCCAATCAAACCCGTCGGATTCCATTTCCACGCTACCACCTTTATGGGGATCTCGCCCGCATCAATTTCGCGTCGCGTGAACGTCTCCGTTTCAAAAACGGCCAACGTTAACGGAGCATCTCCGCGTTGCATTCGCCACGTCGTTTGAGCGGCCACTAATTTCTGTATGTGTCCCGGCAACGTGTGCAATGCCAATTCAAAACGATGCGGTTCGCCATCGGTGGATTGGACGCGAATCCACACGCGCGAAAATTTTCGGCGCTCGTATCCAGCTGGATAAACACCCATCTCGGCGCGATATTTTTCGTTCGGTCGAACAGGCTTCGGCAACGCCAGCGGCGGGCCCGGAAGGGTCAATCCAAAGTATGTGAAAAACGACAAGTTGACCGCTGTGAACCAAACCACGATTCCGCCTGCGGTGACGAACCAATTGCTCGTTTGCATTCCGTAAACAATGAGCGCTCCGAATCCCAGCGCAAGCAATCCGATTACGCCCGGCTTGCTCCAATCGAAGCCCTTTCGGCAGATCCGCCAGCGCAACCAATTGTGATATTCCTGAGCCCGCCACAACTCGATGCGCGTCTCCTGTTCAGCCTCTTGAGCGCGGAACGCGTCCATCCGCTCCCCCGCCCCAGCCCACATCGCATCGAATGCTTTTTCGTCCGGATGAATCATCTCGTTCTGCATCTCGTCTCCGCGTTCAACGTTCATTTACTGCTTGCTGTTTTGAGTCGTCAATCTACCGGCGTGTGCAGCTCTTGGCTCTGAACATTTGTAAAATGTTCTTGCAAACGCGGCAGTATGTATTTTAATCATTACATGAAATACGCGCACCCCACTCTATCCTTTGGAGGTTTCACCGCTCGCGGAACTAGACCCGCGAGCGCGTGTCTCCTGCGGTAATTTCAGCCGCGCGTCCAATCCACTTTTAACGTGAATGAGATCGAAACCGAATTCGGATTTGCGCGAGCCGCTTTCATTTTCTACACCTTTTGGTATCCTGTCGTCTGGCATTTCGCCGGGCGCGCATCAGCATGTGCGAACTAAAATAGAACAGGCAGGCAGACATGAGCACTCCTCACGACATCAACGACGCCGGACGCGTTTACATTTTCGACACCACCTTGCGTGACGGCGAGCAATCGCCCGGCGCGAGCATGAACCGCGAAGAAAAACTGCAAGTGGCTCGCGCCCTCGCGCGCATGAAAGTGGACATCATCGAAGCCGGATTTCCGATCGCTTCGCCCGGCGATTTCGACGCCGTTAAAGCCATCGCCGAGGAACTCGACGGCCCCGTCGTCGCCGGCTTGGCGCGCAGTTTGGAAAAGGACATCAAGGCCGCAGGCAACGCTGTGAAGAACGCCAAGCATCCTCGCATCCACGTCTTCCTGGCGACGAGCGCGATCCATCGCGAATTCAAATTGAAGAAGGCGAAAGACGAGATCGTTCGCCAGGCCGTGCTCTCGGTTCAGATGGCGCGCGAATTTTGCAGCGACATCGAATTTAGTCCCGAAGACGCCAGCCGCACCGAGCCTGAATTTTTGTGCGAAGTCGTCGAAGCCGTCATCGCGGCCGGAGCGACGACCGTGAACATTCCCGACACCGTCGGCTATGCGGTTCCTGAACAATATGGAGCGCTGATCCGGACCTTAAAGACGAAAGTTCCGAACATCGATAAGGCCGTCATCTCGGTTCACTGCCACGACGATTTGGGTTTGGCCGTCGCGAACAGTTTGGCTGGCGTCAAGAACGGCGCTCGGCAAATTGAGTGCACGATCAACGGCATCGGCGAACGAGCAGGCAACGCAGCGCTCGAGGAAATCGTCATGGCGATGCGTACTCGCCAGGATTTTTACGAAGGCTTCCACACCGCCATCGACGCAAAAAAGATCGTCCCAACATCCCGCTTGGTGTCGATGCTGACCGGCATCCACGTCCAGCGCAACAAAGCCATCGTCGGCGAAAACGCGTTCGCGCATGAATCCGGAATTCATCAAGACGGCTTCTTAAAGGAGCGGACGACGTACGAGATCATGCACCCCGCCGACGTTGGGTTGGAGCAATCGAAATTGGTTCTGGGAAAACATTCCGGCAAGCACGCGTTCGGCTCGCGCTTGAAGGAGTTGGGCTACACATTGGCAGACGGCGACGTCGAAACCGCGTTTGATCGCTTCAAAATTTTGTGCGATAAAAAGAAGACGATTTACGACGCTGATTTGGTCGCGATTATCGAAGATCAATTGGAATCCGCCACGCCGATTTGGGAGTTGGATTTGCTGCAAGTGACCACGGGCAAACACGTCACGCCCATGGCCTCCGTCCGCTTGAAACGCGGCGATGAACGCTTCGAAGACGCAGCCATTGGTGACGGTCCGATCGATGCTATGATCAAGGCCATTGACCGCATCACCGGCGTCAAAGCAAAGTTGCTCGACTATCAGGTTCACTCAATCACCGATGACAAAGAAGCGCAAGGCGAGGTCGATGTGAAAGTGGAGATCGATGGTGTGACGATTCACGGTCGAGGCATTTCGACGGACATCATCGAAGCGTCAGGCAAAGCGTACTTGAACGCAATCTGTCGCGGAGCTGCACGCCATTCAGAAACGCCGCTCGAACCGATTGTTCGTCCCGGCCACATCGCACCGTTGTCGGCAGCAAAATAACAACTAGCCGCCGGATTTTTTCGACACGACGAAATCCGGCGGCGCACACTTTCAGGAGAAATCACATGGCCAAGCAGCCGATCAATCCCAGCGACAAAGCCAAGGCGAATGTTGAACGCCTCGTCACCAATTATTGCAAAAATTCAGGGACGACCACACATCCCGAAACGGACGTCACCGACGGCGTGAAGATGGGACTCGCCCATCACATCGACACCATTGGCCGCCCGCTCTGCCCCTGTCGCTACTACCCGGACAAGACTGAAGAGATCAAGCACCGCACATGGATCTGCCCGTGCGACGACATGACGATCTATAAATATTGCCACTGCCTCCTCTTCGTCACCGCCGAAGGTCTGCCCATCACCGAGTATCTTCCCGCTGAACACGAAGGCCGTGCGACGTACGGTGAAGTCAAAGACCCTACGCCCGACAAAGGCCGCGCCCTCCGCGCGAAAGCGCCCCAGCGCGAAATTGAGCGCGCGACGCGAAGGTCGTAGTTTCGAGTTCCGAGTTTCGGGTTGCGGGTTGTCATCCGCGTAGCACTGTTCTGAGACTCGCAACCCTCAACACGAAACCCGGAACTCGAAACATTCTCATGCCCCCAACCTTCCCCGATAAACACCGTCCGTACCTGCTCGCGATGATCATTGCGGCGGTGTTTGCGAACAGTTTTTGGGGCGTGTTTGTCTTCGACGAATATACGAGTATCACGCGTAACGAAGGCATCCACCACCTCTGGCCACCGGACTGCATCTTCACGTATCCGAACTTCTCACGCCCAGTCATCGGTGTTTCGTTCGCGATTAATTACGCGATGCACCAGCTTCATTTTTGGCCGTACCATCTCTTCAATCTGCTCATCCACGTGACCGCCGCGCTATCGATGTACGGCATCGTGCTGCGAACACTTTTGTCCGAACGATTGCATGCGCGCTTTAGTCGCGATGCTGTGCGCCTCGCGTTTTTGATCGCATTGATCTGGGCGATTCATCCGCTCCAAACCGCGTCCGTCACGTACGTCGTCCAGCGTTGCGAATCGATGATGGGCATGTTTTTTCTTCTGGCGTTGTATTGCGTCATTCGTTCGGACGATTCCGAAAATCCCGGCACGTGGTTCTGGAGCGCGGTCACGTTTTGCGCACTCGGCATGGGCTGCAAACAAGTCATGGTCACGGCTCCACTGATGATCTTACTTTATGACCGCACTTTTTTAAGCGGTTCATTTAAGGCCGCGTTTCAAAAGCGTGGCGAACTTCATGCTGCGTTATTCGCGACATGCTTCGTGTTGTTGACGACCGCGCTGGAGAAATCCACGCAAGGCCCGACCGCCGGATTCGCGCTCAAAACGGTGACGCCGATCAATTACCTACTCACACAATGCGCCGTGATTCCGCATTACATCGGTCTCTCGTTTTGGCCGCAGCGATTGCTGGTCGATTATTGCTGGCCGTTCGCGACATCGGTGCGTGAGGTATGGCCGGGCCTCGCGTTGCTCATCTCGCTGGGACTCGCGTCGTTCGTCGCGACGATTCGCAATTCGCCCTGGGGCTTTTTAGGCGCCTGGTTTTTCGTCATTCTTGCGCCCAGTTCCAGCATCATGCCGATCCAAGATCCGGCGTTTGAATACCGAATGTATCTGCCGCTCGCCGCCATTGTCGTCACGTGTGTGATAGCAAGTCATGGGCTCGTCCGAGCATCAATTGAACGCGGTCTGCATCCGCGCATGGCCGAGCGCGTGTCCGGCTTCTCGATTCTCGTAATCATCCTGGCACTTAGTGTTCGGACTGTTGTTCGGAATTACGACTACGGATTGGACACGCGCGTTTGGAAGCAGGTTGCCGACGCATTCCCGAATTACCAGCGCGGGGCCAACAATCTCGGCAATGCGTACGCTGTCGAACAGAAGCATGAGGAGGCAATTTTTTGGTTTGAGAAGTGCGCCTCAATTAATCCGAATTACGCCGACGCGCAATTCAATCTCGGCGTCGAGTACAACACTGTTGGGAGGAAGGAAGACTCCGTTCGGCACTATTTGCGCGCGCTGGAAATCGATCCGACGTATGAAAATGCGCACGGATTTTTGGCCGATGTACTGATTGCATTGAACCGACATGCCGAAGCGATTCCGCACCTTGAAGCGGAATTGAAGCGCTCGCCCAAGCGCGATGATTTGCGGAAGAAACTTGACGACTGCCGAGACAAAACAGGCGACATGTGATTCTCAA
>JBAXUS010000209.1:0-10420 GCA_037129555.1 Planctomycetota bacterium | reverse complement strand
AGGTGGGCGGGCGGATTGTGGCGTGTGGTGGGTGGGGAAAGCGGGCGACTCGGTTTGGTGGGGACGCTCAGGCGGAGCGGTCGTCGGAATTGCTGGATCCGGCGGTGGATGGGGCGCGGATTCGGGCGTTTTTTGTTCATCCGGAATGGGCTCGACTTGGGATTGGACGGGCGTTGTTGGAACGGTGCGAGAAGGAAGCGCGGGCTCATGGGTTTCGGAAAGCAGAGCTGGTGGCGACGCTGCCGGGGCGGCGATTGTATGCGGCGATGGGGTATTTTGGCGATGCGCACGTGACGTATCCGCTAGGCGATGGGGTGACGATTGATTTTGTGCCGATGTCGAAAGTGCTAACGAAATCCGAAGATTGAGGGATAATCCGGTTGGATTTGATTCTGAACGTCCGAAATTATCGCCATTTGAGCAACAAAAGTATTGAATTGGACCGAATGCCGGATAATATGGATACGTCTTATCGCCAAACAAAAACTGTGTTACTGTGCATCAATAAGGGGTGGTTGACATGTCCGTACCGTTTAAGCAGATGTGGACCGTTGCAAGTTATGTGCTGGGCAAGAAGATTCGTGGCGTCAAGCGCTACCCGTTGGTGCTGATGCTGGAGCCGTTGATGCGCTGTAATTTGGCGTGTGCGGGCTGCGGCAAGATTCAATACCCGGGCCATATTCTTCGCAAGAACCTCACGCCCGAACAGTGCTTCCAAGCGGTGGACGAATGCGGCGCTCCGATGGTCAGCATCCCCGGCGGCGAACCGCTGATGCACCCGCAGATCATCGAAATCGTAAACGGTTTGATTGAACGCAAGAAGTACATTTACCTCTGCACCAACGCGATTTTGCTTGAAGAAATGTTGCCGAAATTCACGCCCAGCACGTACCTGACGTTCTCGATCCACATGGACGGACCGAAGAAGGAACATGACATTGCGGTGTGTAAAGAAGGCGTCTACGACGTCGCGGTGAGCGCGATCAAAGCGGCGGTCAAGAAGGGCTTCCGCGTGACGACCAACACGACGCTTTTCGATGGCGCCGACGCCGAGCACTACCACCAGTTCTTCGATGACATGATGACGTTGGGCGTTGAAGGCATGATGCTCTCGCCGGGTTACAGCTACCAGAAAGCGCCCGATCAGGAGCACTTCCTGCACCGCCAGAAGACGCAGACACTCTTCCACGATTTGTTGAAGAACCGAAAGAAGTCGTGGAAGTTTAATCTGTCACCGCTGTTCTTGGAATTCCTTCAGGGGAACGTGGATTTCGAATGCACGCCCTGGGGCAACCCGACGTACAACATCTTCGGTTGGCAGAAGCCGTGCTATTTGTTGCAGGAAGGGTACGTCCAGTCCTTCAAGGAGATGATTGACAGCACGGAGTGGGACAACTACGGTCGCAAGAGCGGCAATGAAAAGTGCAAGGATTGCATGGTTCATTGCGGCTACGAACCGACGGCGGTGGACGACACGTTTGGCTCGTTCAGCGGGTTTGTTCGCACGGCGAAAGCCGCGATGGCGCACGGGCTGTAATCCATGATTCTAACGACGAGATCACTTGCATGTGCGGCATGTTTGTTTCTGCTGCTGACGTTAGCAGGATCCAGCGCGCGGGCTGAAGAGAAGGCGTCGCCGCGCTCAGGGAAGTACAAGATATTTTCCTATGGCGCGACGAACAAAGCGCCGTTGTTTCTCGGTTCATTTGAATTAGAAAACGGTAAGTACAAAGCGTATTTGCCCGGCGACAAATTGACGGGCGAAGGCGAGTATACGTTCGATGCCGCGACGCAAACCGTGACGTGGAAGACGGGTCCTTACGCTGGCGTGTGGGACGGTGCTTTTACCATCGACCGCGAAGGAAAAACGCATAAGATACGGCTGAAGCGCACGACGATCGCCACCAACACTATTGAGTAAAATAAGGACACGAGAATGGCCGACGAAGCAAAATCGCTGGAAAAATGGACCCCAACGCTGAGCAGCAAAGATGAGCTTTATGATGCGCTCGAAAAGGCGTTCGATTATCGCGGCGACATCACGATCAATTTGAAGGGCGGCAACAAGATCGTCGGTTACGTCTTCAATCGCGAATCGAAAGCGGGCGAGCCGTACGCAGAAGTCTTCCCGGCTGATAAGGACGAGAAGATCAAGGTGTATTACAAGGACATCGACGGGCTGTTCTTCTCGGGTGTTGATACGGCGGCCGGCAAGTCCTGGGCGGTGTGGCTTGAAAAACAGAAGGCCAAGGAAGCTGCGGGGCTTTAATAGCCCGTCTTACTTTTTCACTTTTTTAACAGCGGGTTTCTTCGCTGCTTTTGCGTCCGCATTTGCTTTTAAAGCGCTCGTGTATCCGTCCAGAAATTTCGTCATCGAGACGCGCGCGATGGACTGGCCGATGACGTCGAGCGCGACGTTCTCCAACTTCTTAAACCGCACGCACGATTTTCCCATGTCGAGTTTCTTGCCGGTCTTCGCCCAGGCCTCGCGAAACCATTTCGCGTGATCGGGGCTGCCGTAGGTGCAGGTCAGATAAACGGCCATGTGATTTTTCTGCGATGCCAGCGCGGCGAACATCACGGGCTTCGTCGGATCGCAGTGGTAGCCGGCTGGAAACGCGGAGTGCGGGACGTAATAGCAGATCATCCCGTACTCGATGCCCTCTTCAAATCCTTTGCCGATGTTTTTTAAAATCACGGCGCGAACGGCTTCGATGGCTTCGCGGCGGTCTTCGGGAAGTTCTTTCACATAGGCGGCGACGGTTTTGGCTTTGCTGATCATGGCGAGTCCTTGAGTGTTGTTGTGACTACAGCAACCACGCTGCCACTTTTTCGTGCGCCAATTTTTCTAGCCAGAGCGCTCCGTTGCGCTTGGCTTCATCGACTGATCCGGCGAGTTCGCTTAAGGACTCGATCGCTTTGAAAACGGCCAGCAAATCGCCGCGCCGAGACGGATCGATTCCGCCGCCGATGGCCACGCACGGAACGCCAGCTTGTTTCGCTCGAGCCGCGACGCCCGCGCAGGCTTTGCCCATGAGCGTTTGTTCGTCGAGGTAGCCTTCGCCAGTCAGCACCAGCGATGCGCCTGCGAGCGCGCGGTCGAAGTCAATCGCGTCGAGAACGAGTTCGATGCCGGGTTTCAGCGTCGCGTTCAAAAACGCCATGCAGCCCGCGCCCAATCCGCCTGCTGCGCCCGCGCCCGGAACGTCCTTTACGTCACGGCCCAAATCCCGGCGAATCACCGCCGCGAAATGGTCTAGCGCGGCGTCGAGGATTTCGACGTCTGCTGGCGTCGCACCTTTTTGCGGACCGTAAATCGCGCTCGCGCCTTGCGGGCCGCACAACGGATTGACGACGTCGCACGCGACCGTGATTTTCGATGCGGCGATACGCGGATGAAAACCGGACATGTCGATGCGGTCGAGCTCCTTCAACGCCGCGCCGCCAGGTGGCAGTTCGCGGCCATGTTTGTCGAGCAATTTCGCGCCGAGCGCCTGGGCCATCCCGGCTCCGCCATCGTTCGTGGCGCTGCCGCCGAGGCCCAGCAGAATATCGATCCCGTCGCTACCGGGAGCGCGTTCAAACGCCGCGCGAATCTGGTCGCCGACGCCCCACGTCGTCGCGATCTTCGGATCGCGCTGGGATTCCGGCACCAGCGGCAGACCGCTGGACGCGGCCATTTCGATAATTGCTTCGGCGCGATGTCCGGGCGGAAAGGCCATGGCGAAACGAGCGGTGTGAGAATTGCCGAGCGGATCGCGGCACGGCGTGTCATGCAACTGCGCCCCGGGAATCTGGCTCGCGAGTGCGTCGACGAGGCCCTCGCCGCCGTCGGCCAGCGCGACGATTTTCGTGTCAAATCCAGCCAGCCCGCGCGCGAGTGCTACGCCTGCTTCACGCGACGACAGAGTCCCTTTGAAACTGGCACACGCTATAACAATCTTCCTCATGTCGGCTGTTCCATTCGTTCCCGGCGGTGAATGCTGTACGCGTATACGGCCCAGCAGATAAATCCCAACAGATGCCCCAGCACCAATGCGCCTACGTCGGGCCAAAACGATTTCGCTGAGATCGTGAACGATGCGTCCCACACCGCGTGACGCAGTCCGTCATCGTGCTTCGGCAACAGCAACGACACTGCCGTAAACGCGATGACATTGAATGCAATAATGAACCCGAGCATCGGCAACATCCCGCCGGGCGGGCCGTCCGAGCGCTTGATTTTCGGACGAGGTTTTCCGGAGCGCACAGGCGGAGCGGAGGCGATGAGCTTGGCTTCATACGCATTGATCGGCTTCAACGTCCCGCCGCCAAGATAGTGATAATTTTGACCGCACCACGCACAGTTCAACGTCTCGCCGGTGCGCCGTTCGGAGAGGTCAAAGACGACCTTTCCACACAAACACGAACCGGAAACGGGGGACGATGAAGCCATGAAAAGTTCCGAATACAAGAGCCGCGCGCGCAAGCAAGCGGCCAAGTGGATTGCAATACGCGTTCGTGGCCGCTTGCTTGCGCGCGCGGCTCTTGAGTTCATTACAACGTCGGAGCTGCTTCGTGGAAATTCGTTGCCGCTTGGAACGCCGCTGCGATCTTCAGCAACCGGACTTCATCGAAGATTTCGCCCATCAATTGCATCCCGATGGGCAGGCCGTTCGTCTGTCCACACGGAATCGAAATCCCCGGGACCGCTGCGAGGTTGGCCGAAATTGTGAAGATGTCTGAGAGATACATCGACAACGGATCAGCCGCTTTCTCGCCGATCTTGAACGCGGGCGTCGGCGAAGTCGGCGAAATAATCGCGTCGCATTTCTTAAACGCTTCGACGAAATCGTTGCGGATCAGCGAGCGCACTTTCTGCGCTTTCAAATAGTACGCGTCGTAGTAGCCGCTCGACAACGCGTATGTTCCGAGCATGATGCGGCGCTTGACTTCCGGTCCGAATCCTTCAGCGCGCGACTTCGAATACAGATCGACGAGCCCGGTCTTTTCGAGCGTGCGGTGACCGTAGTGAACGCCATCGAAGCGCGCGAGATTCGACGAGGCTTCCGCCGTCGCAACGATGTAGTACACTGCGACCGCGTGTTCCGTATTCGGCAGCGAGACATCAACGATTTCAGCGCCCAACGAGCGATACGTTTCAATCGCCGCGCGAATCGCTTCGTCAACCGCTTTGTCCGTTCCAGGAATGAAGTACTCGCGCGGAATGCCGATGCGAATGCCTTTCAAACTAGCTGGCGCTTTTAAATCAAAAAGTTCGGCTTCGACAGGCTTGTTCGCGCTCGTCGCATCAAACGGATCGATACCCGACATGACGCCGGTGACCAGCGCCGCGTCAACAACCGTCCGGGCGAATGGGCCGATTTGGTCGAGCGAACTTGCGAACGCGATCAGGCCGTAGCGCGAAATGCGGCCGTATGTCGGCTTGTATCCGGTGATGCCGCACAGGGCAGCTGGCTGGCGAATCGATCCGCCGGTATCTGATCCGAGCGAAAGAGGAGCGATACGCGCGGCGACTGCCGCAGCCGATCCGCCGGATGATCCGCCCGGAACGCGTTCCAAATCCCACGGATTTCGTGTCGTGAAGAACGCTGAATTTTCAGTCGAACTGCCCATCGCGAATTCGTCGAGATTGGTCTTGCCGATGGGAATTCCGCCCTCGTCCAGAATCCGCTGCACCGCGGTTCCCGTATAAGGAGCAACGTACGTATTGAGAATCTTCGATGAGCAAGTCGTGCGTGTGCCGGTAACGCACAGATTGTCTTTAAGCGCGATCGGCACTCCGGCGAGCTTCATCGGCTTGCCAGCGGCCACATTCGCGTCCACCGTTTTCGCAGCGGCGCGGGCGTGGTCGTCGAGAATCGTAATGAAGGCCTTGACCTTCGGGTCCAGCGCGTGCGCTTGAGCCAGCGCGGCCTCGGTGACCTCCGCCGCCGTAAACGCCTTGCTCCGCACTCCCTCGGCAATTTGCACCGCCGTCAGACTTGCATACTGTTTCAAATCCACAATCGTTCTCCGTTAATGAAAGCGGGTACTAATGTACGGAACGCAGCCCAAAATCAAAATGAGAATTCGAAAAATTAGAGGCGACGACCGATCAACTCCTTCGTCGCCGAACACGTGCTCCAACCGAAACGATCATCACCGCGCCCAGCATCCCAAAACTCGCGTAGAGCACATACGGAAATCCGAACGGCGTGTACGTGAAATCCACCGTGCTCGCGCCCGCCGGAACCGCCACGCAGCGGAACACAAAATTCCCCGGTTGAACGTCCACCGCGCGCCCGTCCACCGTCGCGTTCCATCCGCGCGCCCAACGCTCGGTGACGAGCAGCCAGCCCGCGCGCGGAGCGTCCACGTTCAGCGTCAAACGCTGAAACGAATAGTGCGCGATCACCACCGGGATTTTTTGAGGCGCTTGAAGAGACGTGATTTCCGCTGCACTTCCTTCGCTAGAATTCGCTCCGGGTTTCAACACGGATTCTCGAGAATGCCGAACAATCGGAGCTGCGTTCAGTTCCAATGCGCGCGCTTTATATGCTGCGAAATTTGCTTGTGTCGGAGCAATCTCCGGCACCGTCGCGGCAAACCAAATACGTTCCGCTCCCAGCGCCGATTGAGCCAACACCGGCGTGTCCGACAGCTCCAGATGAAACGCGTTACTCAACGGCGTGTAATTCCGCAGCACCAATTGCTTCGAATACAAATTCGCATTGTTCAACATGCCGTGCGTCGTACTGATCTCCGGAGCCGTCGTATTCAACACGCGCTCAAACGCCTTCGGACCTAAATTCATGTTCGGACGATACTGCGCCAGAATCTCGTGCCACGCTTTTAAATCGCTTGGATTTTCCTGGCACATCAGCGCTCGGTTGAGTTGAAACGCAACCGCTCCATCGATGCACGCCACGAGCACTAAAGCGCACGGAACATAACGTTGTCGAAATACCGCATTCTCAGAACACGCGAACCAGCACACCACTGCAAGTCCGCCCCAAATTCCAATTCCATGCGCGTTCGCTAATCCAGGCTGCGGCCCGTTTCCGACTAAGGAGGATTTAAATACCATCATCCACACCACGCCCACACCACCCAGCACACACGCAACGGGAAACAATCGTCGCCACGTTTCGCGCTCACCCAATTGAAGATCACGTGACGCGTACAGAGCCAGCACCACGACTGTGAAAATCCAGTACATCCGAAAAAGTCCCGGATGCCGGAAGTAACGCGACGGATAAAAATAATCGTACAGCCACCCGCGCACCGGCGTGTGATACCCCAGCGACGCCACCACGCAAAACGCACCCACTGCAAATACCCACATGCGCCAGTGAGTCCGATGCTTCGTGAGCAGCGCCATGACCGCCAGCACCAACGCTGCGGCCCCGGAATAGACGCTCAACAAACACACATTCGTGTTCGGCCACAGTGACTCGTTCCAGTATTTGAGGCTCGATACATATGGGCTGGCCAACGAAAACAGCGACCCGGGAGCGATCACATTTTCCGAAATAACCACCTCGCGCGACAGCACCTCCGCGCGGTCCGAATACCCTTTTATTTCCACCAACATCCCCGACAGATTCGGCAGCATCACGATGACGCCCACGCAGCCCAACAACGCTAGCGCACCCAACCCAAACCACGAGCGTTTTCGAATTGTGTCGCCGTTCAGTTCGTCCCTCGACTCATCCGAGAACAAGATTCGACCGAGTACCCACAGCCCGCAATAACAGCCCGTGAGCGCCGTCAGTCCAATGTACGAACACGTCGCTGTAGCGCCCCAAATTGCACCGGCCTCAAGCGCTGGAAAAAACCGCCGCTCGCTCAGCGCCACGTCCAACCGCCACACGATCCACGGTAGCGCTGACATCGCTGAAATGGCCGACGGATTTTGGGCGTGTCCGCAATAAAATCCGCTGAACAAAAACCCGGCGTTGATCACGCAGATACCCCAGTCCGGCGCTTTAAAATGCCGTCCCAGCATCACCACGCCCCACGCGCCAGCGACCCAGATCAGAAACCAATACATCTGGTAACTGGCAATCCCGCTGCCGCACACAAACGCAATCGCCGCCGTGATGGGTGACAGGAGAAAAAAATCAGAGATCGCATAATCCGGAGCGCCGCCGCTGCTGTACGGATTCCACACCACCGGCGTGAATGAACGGGCGCTGTCCGCCAGCAAACCAAAGTACGGCATCTGCTGCTGCTCCGCGTCCCAAATCGGGGTGGATGACGTTGAAAAAAGAATCTGCGCGGCGAGGTACAGAAAAATGGGTGGGAACAAAAAAACGACCGAGCTCTTCACGCGCTGCATCCACGTGAAAGAGCCCGGTTGATGGCTGATCATTGCACTCATAAACCCATTACACCATCAATTGAATCGGGAGGCAACAATCAACAGCGCATTCATTTCAACCCGCGCGACGAGTTGTTCCAATAATAATTTTACTTATGTAACGGGATTGCGTTCAGTTTCGGCAGTACGCCATAATTGAGTCAAACCCCATTCATGGCAATTACTTGCATTAAAAACTCCTGCACAAAAACTACGTATTTCCGCCACAACTCCGAGCGATCAAACGATCTTGCCTCAAGAGCCTTCAGATCAACCTCTGCATTCTGATGCAGATTCAAAACATCCGCCAAACGCAAATATACACTAAAAGTGTGGAGCCTGTGTGCAGATTTTTCCGAGTGCCGAACCAGCGAATACAGACAAGGCAGTTGAGGCTTTTCCAGAGGTTCAAAAGGTATTGAACGCCTGGCCATCTCTGCACGAACAATCCGTGTCGCGATATCGAGTGGTGCTTGAAACTGTTTCTAGCCAATGACGAATTTTCATTGGGAAATTCGTCAGGCTGGTCGTATTTTAGAAGCTGGCATCAGTCCTTGGTTTCATTGCATACATTCCAGAAATCTCGTACAAATGTCAAAAGCTACGTTACGCTACACTTGGAAATCCGAAGACTGATGGGCCATGCGCCCTAACCAAAGGACACAAGCAATGAAAAGCCAATTCGCACAGACCCTCATCATGCTTTCAGCGGCCATACTGTCATCGGCGTTAACGCTTCACGCCGGTGAGACCGCGAAAAGGCCGCTCAAAGTTTTCATTCTTGCTGGCCAGTCGAACATGGAGGGGCACGCGCGGATTGAGACCTTTGATTACATTGGCGACGACCCGGCCACCGCACCGCTCCTCAAGCAAATGCGGGGAGCGGACGGAAAGCCGGCTGTCTGTGACCATGTCTGGATATCTTACCTCACCGGCAAGTTCGACGGCAGTGCGAATGGCGAAGGACTCGGCAAGCTCACCGCAGGCTTCGGTGCCAGGGGTTCCAATCCAACGCAGGATGGTGGAAAAATCGGCCCGGAGTTCACCTTCGGCCTCGCCATGGACGCAGCACTGAAAGAGCCGGTGCTCATCATCAAGACGGCGTGGGGCGGCCGGAGCCTGAACACCGAGTTCCGTTCGCCGAGCGCGGGGCCATACGAATTCAGCGAGGCGCAACTCGCGCAGAAGCAGAAGCAGGGGAAGGACATCGCCGCAGAGAAAGCGGCGAAGGCAAAGGAGACGGGACGCTTCTATAATTACATGGTCGAGCATGTGAAAAAGGTTCTCGCCGATCCCAAACGCGTGTGCCCGGCCTACGATCCTGCGGAGGGCTACGAGATTGCCGGGTTTGTGTGGCTTCAGGGTTTCAACGACCTCGTGGACGGCAACACTTATCCCACGGGCGCGGACGGCAAGACGAGGGACTACACCAAGTACGGCGTGTGGCTGGCCGATTTCATCCGCGATGTGCGGAAGGATTTAAGCGCGCCGAAAATGCCGTTCGTGATCGGTGTGCTTGGCGTCGGCGGCATGAAAGCAGACGGCAACACAGCCGCCTTCCACACGGCCATGACCGCGCCGTCGCTGCTGCCGGAGTTCAAGGACAACGTCATCGCCGTGCCCACCGCGCCATTCTGGGCCGAAGAACTTTCGGCCATTGATGAAAAGCGCGGCAAAGTCAAAGCGATGGCCGCCACGCTCAAAAACAAAAGCAAGAACGGCCCGAACAAGGACGGTGCCATGACCGACGCGCAGCAGAAAGAATATCTGAAGAAGTATGAGGCCGAAGTGATTACTCCGGAAGAGGCCACCAAGTGGACTCGCGGCGCGTCGAACGCCGGCTATCACTACCTCGGCTGCGCGAAGACGTTTGCGCTGATGGGCAAGGCGTTTGCCGAGGCCAACCTCAAAATGCTGGAATCCCAGCGACATTAGCGGCGCACAGGATAAGCGTGAACTAGTGCGATGGGTGCGGTTGGGTTCAGACATCCGCCCGACGTGAATTCCGGCGACAGCTTGTTCGACAACACAATGAATAAAGAGGCATTTGAAATGAGCAGGATCAACAGGGTTATC
>JBAXUS010000208.1:0-10424 GCA_037129555.1 Planctomycetota bacterium | reverse complement strand
CGCTGGTGAATTTCGACACCAAGCGGGCTGCGTAAAAATACTCGGTTAATAGTGTGATTTCTTTAGTGTCGCGGTAGACGCGAACAACGGGATCCAAGGGTTCTTCGGGCACGGGTTTTTTATTGCGGTCCGTGGCAGCGGCACCGGATCCGCCGGGCTGGCGCCGGCTGTTTTCGACAGGGGCAACAACAGGCGCGACGTTTCCGGCGTTGGCTTTCGGGGCTGGCGGAACTTCGAGGGCGAGTTCAATTGTTCCCCACGGTTTAGTGGTGTCGATCTTATTCGCTGCCAGACCTCGGAAGACTTCGATGCGGATCGGTTCCATCATGACGTAGGCGTTGTTGGCGGCACTTGGGAGATCGCATTTGAAGTAGACCTTGCCGCGCGTGGCTTCGGCTTTGCAGGATTCACCCGCGAGGTAGGGCATTTTTGCGACGATGTCGTCCTGGCCAATCGGTGGCGGCGGTTGTTCGGATTTCGGGCGGACGGGCTGCGGATACGAGACGTACACTCCGAGTGCTTCCGGATTCACGGAGTTGATGCGCTCCAAATTCTTGGCTAGTGTTTCGGACGTTTTGATTTTTGCGACTTGATCGGGTGATGCGATGTATTCAGGCGAAACGACGCCTTTTTTCAACGCAGCTTCCAACTTGGTCTTATTGTCCAACGCGACTTTCACATCAGTGGCTTCGCGCGGATTGTCCATATAAAGAAAGACGAGACCGACACTCAGGCCGAGAACGACCACGAACATCAATGCCGGGCCCCAGCGCTTTAGAAAATTTTTGAGCATGGCTACTTCCTCCTCTTAGTTACATATCTGACGCGCGAGCCGTACGACCGCTGCATGAAAAATTTAAATCGGACTTACCGTGTTGTCGTTGCTCTGACGGTCGTTGTTGCCCTGACCGTCGTCGGCGCGGGTGCGTCCATTTTGGCTGCTTTGACTTTGTCGAATTCACTGAATTCGAGCGTCGCGAATACTTTCACCGGGCCTTCGCCGTAGTGAGTGTTGATCATCGGATTGAAGGCGGCTTTTACATAATCCTTCTGCGCGTTGGGATCGTTGTTGGCAGCGGCAGGGAAGAGCGGGGAGGTGCGTTCGAAGTCCACTTTCGTGAGGACGGCCATGTACTTCGGATTCTTTTCCAATGAGCGCAGCACGGACGTCACGGTGCTGATGTGGCCAGCAAATTCAACATCGATTGAGGTCACGCTGACGGGCAGTTGAACACCCTGGAATCCGGCGCTGTCTGCCGGATTGTTCGACGTCGGGCGCGCATATTTGACTTTAGCCAACGCGGCGTCGTAGGCTTTGGTGTTGATTTTCGCGGTCTCGTCGGGGCCATGGAAGGCGAAATTCACGAGTGCCAATGCGCCGACTTTCGTGGTGTCGATGGGTTCTTTGCGTTCTTTGTCCGTCTCGAATTTGGTGATTGCAATGGAACTGGATTTTTCTTTCAAGGCGTCGACGATTTCTTCGACAAGCGCTAAAATCCGGAGTTGATAATCGCGGTGCTTGGCGACGTTCTTGGTGTTCAAATCCAGCGGTTTGCTGCTGATGTCCTTGTCGATGTTGGTGCCGAAGAACAGTCGGGCATCGAAATCCGCCATCGGCGTGATGCCGGCATCGGTCATGTCTTTCACGAGGGCCTTGCGCTTGGCTTCCATCCAATTGTCGAAGTCAATGTTGCGGGTTGCAGCGGGAGCGTCGGTGAAGCGTTTGTTGATGGACGGCACAGACAAGTCAGGCCATTTTTGAATGCCAGTGACGAGCGCTGTTTTCTCGGCGTCCAACTTCTTACCCATGTCTTCGGCCGCTTTGACGTGGGCGACGGTCTTGATACCGTCGGGCTTCTTGAGCGAGTCGATATGCTTTTTGATATCGCCAGCTTTGGCGATGGCGGTCGCGGGGTCTACTTCGGGCATATAGCTGAACCACAGGCCCACGGCTCCGAGCACGACGACGGCGAGAATAATCCAGAAGAGGTTTTTCTTAAGCTGATCCATGAAACGAGCCTTCTAAACGCGAAACGAGGCGAACAAATCCGCGCGCCCGAATGGCGCACAGAGAATTTAACTTTGAAACGGCTTACTTCTTAACAGGTGTGGCCGTTGGTTCGGGAGGCGGAGGCGGCAACACGTCTTTGTCGTCCGGATCTTCCCACGCAAACATAATATGGAACGGAATGAATTCGTATCGATTGACCACTTCTTGCTGTGCTGGCGCGGCAGGGTCGGGAGTCGTGCCAGGAACGATAGGCTTCAATACGCCGTCCAACGAATAGTACTGAACGTGTTCTTCGTACGTCACCGGGAATTGCGGCTCGTAAACTTCTTCAATCTTGGGCTGGGGCGGTGAGCCTTGCTGTCGGACTTGAGGAAATTTTTTCAACGCATCTTCCAAGTTACTGATGGCCGAGCGCGCCGAATTGATGTTCTTGTTTTGGACTTCAACTTCACCGCTCAAAATCACGAGGAGCGGGGCGTCAACGCGCAATTCGGGCGGCAATTTCAGGAGGTCCACTTTGGCTTCAGGCTTGATCGGCTCAAAGAGGGATTCGTATTTTGAATCGCGATCCAGTTTGGAAAAACGCAACGGAGCCATTTTATGATCGGACATCAGTGGGGCACGCGACACGTAGAGGTTCGTGACAAAGGTGCGCGTGTCCGTTCCGAACAATGGCTTGTTGTTGCCATCTTTGAGGTTCAGGACGGCGTTGTAAATTTGGAGGGCCTTGCCTCGGTCGTGCGAGAGTCGCGGGAAGCGGCTGAGTAATTCCTGTTTCTCGGCGATGGGTTTGATCGCTTTATCTTCGTCGGCTTTGGCCTTCTCGACAGTTACGACGGTCTTTTCCAACTCAGCTTTAATTGCGGTGTATTCGTCGGCTGCTTTGGTCGCCATATAATAGGAGACGCCGAGGGCCACGAGCAAAACGACGGCTGCGGCTGCGGACCAGATCTTCCACATTTCGCGCTGGACTTGGCCCTTGCTTGCTTGCGGCAACAGATTGAGCTTCATTTCGCTCAAGCCGAGTCCCTGAAGACCGAGGCCGATGGCGACGGCCATGGTCGGGAATTCGTGTTCCCAGACTTCGCGGTTGACCTTCGGTCCGAGCTGGACGCGTTGCAAACCTTCGACGATGGCGAACGGTGCTTCGCGAACTTGGGCTTGGAGGAATTCGGCCATTTTGGGCAGGCGGAATGCGTGACCCAGCAAGTAGCAATGCGCGATTTTCTGCCCGCGTGATTTGGCTTTGTAGAAGCCGATCGTGCGTTGAACGTCTGCGCCCAAATTGCGGAGCGTCGGTTCGATTACGGTCAGAATCTGGTCCATCTGAGGCGACTTTTCGATGTTCTTTTTGAGGCTCTCGGCCTTGTCGTAAGGTACTTTGAATTTGTTTTCGAGGACGCGGGTGATTTCGCGACCGGCGATCTGGATGCTGCGGAAATAAATCTGGCGGTGGTTCATGACGACGAAGTCGGTGCCACGTGCGCCGGCGTCGAGGATCAGGGTGATTTGCTGGGGCTTGAATTCGTAATTAATGAAATTGTAGAGCGAGACGGGCGCGGCGGAGATGCCGATCAATTTGAGATTGAAATTTTCGCTGAGCGTCAACAATTCCTGGATGTCGCTTTTGCGGACAGCGATCAGCGTGATGTTGATGCCTTTGTTTTCCTCGCCACCTTCGAAGCGTTCATAGCCCCATTCGACTTGGTCGAGCGGGAAGGGGATTTGTTGCTTGGCTTCGAACTGGACCATTTCGTGAACGCGCGCTTCGGGACTGGGCGGCAGCGTGAATTCGCGGTGCAAACAGACCGCTCCGGGAATCGCGAGGAAAACCGGATCGTTTCCGAATTTGTGCGACTCAATGAGATTTTTCATCGCAGCACTTAAACGCGCCGGACGCTCGGCAGCGTCTTCACCGCCGGGGATGTCGATGATGTCGAAGTCGATGATGCTGCAATCGGCACCGGAGCGCTGCATTTTGACAGCCTTGATCGCCGAACTTCCGATGTCGAGGCCCCACACAATATTCGATGCCATTGTCTTCCTTTGCGATTCGATTCGTTCAATCCGCGCTTCCGGTGAGGGCAGCCAAAGCCGCCCGCCCACATGCCATAATGTCCGCGAAGATGCGTGAAGGGTGATTACATCAGTATTTTGCGAAACCGTCAAGCCGAAAAAAATGGACGTGATGCCGCGCAGATGGGTGCATGACATCCGACGCGCCTGTTTCATGAGATCTAAACGCCACGACACGAAGGCGCAAAGACACAAAAATTAGGCCCAGATCGTTGTGAAAAACGTTGGGGCGCGGGGTAGTCCTCGTGAGTGGATGGTCAACCGAATCAAGGAGAGATGGGACATGCGAAGCAAGCTTGGGTGGATGATGGCGCTGGCGTTGGTAACATGCTGCGTGGCTGTGCGCGCGGAGGACGGCTGGGTGACGATTCTGGATGAGAAGACGTTCAAGGATTGGAAGGTCGCTGCGGGCGATGCGAAGTCGAAGATCAACGACGACGGCGGCGCAGAGAAGAAGGTTGAAGCTGGCGATCCGAAGAAGGATGGCAAGTGGGAATTCAAGGACGGAGTGTTGCATGCTGAAGGCGGCGTCAGCCACATTTTCAGCCCGCGCGATGACTACGAAAATTTCCAATATAAGGCGGAAATCAAGATCAAGGACAAGGGCAACGGCGGACAGTATTTCCGGACGAAATTCGGCAACGGATTCCCGAAGGGTTACGAAGCGCAGGTCAACAGCACGCACACGGATCCGAAACGCACCGGCAGCTTGTACAATTTCAAAAACGTGACGGAGATGCTCGTTCCGCCGGACACGTGGTTCACGCAGGAAATCATCGCGGAAGGCAACCACATCATCATCAAAGTGAACGACAAAGTGACGGTCGATTACGTCGATGAAAAGAACACGTTCATGAAGGGTCATTTCGCGTTCCAGCAGCATAATCTGGGCAGCGAAGTGTGGGTCAAGAATGTGATGGTTAAGGAACTGCCGAAGAAGTAAATGACGGCAATTGAGTCTCTCGCAAGGGCGCGAAGGTGCAAAGAACGGCCAACAAACGTTCGAATGTGCTTGCGGCTTTGCGAGAGTTTTTTTAGTGAGATGAATGCGATGAAACGATTTACTGTAGTGGCGATGATGCTCGTGTTTGCCGTGTGTTCGCGTGTGTTTTGCGCGGACGAAAAACCCAATGTTGTGATCGTGTTTGTTGACGACATGGGCTACGGCGATTTGGGCTGTTTTGGCTCGAAGATCAAGACGCCGAATCTGGATCGCATGGCGGCTGAGGGCGCGAAGTTCACGAACTTCTACGTGCCGCAGGCGGTGTGTTCGGCCTCGCGCGCGGCGCTGTTGACGGGATGCTATTCGAAGCGCGTGAGTGTGCAGGGCGCGTACGGTCCGAAGTCGCGGGAGGCTTTGAGTCTCAGCGAAATCACGCTCGCGAACATTCTGAAAAAGCGCGGTTATGCGACCGCGATGTTCGGCAAGTGGCACCTCGGCGACCATCCGGATTACCTCCCGACGAAGCGTGGATTCGACACGTATTTCGGGCTGCCGTATTCGAACGACATGTGGCCGCCGAACGGGAAGAATTATCCGCCGCTGCCGCTGATTGAGAATGATAAGGTCATCCAAACGCAACCGGACCAGACGCAATTGACGACGTGGTACACCGAGCGCGCGGTGAAATTCATCGAGACGAACAAGGACCGCCCGTTTTTTCTGTACGTCCCACATTCGATGCCGCATGTCCCGATTTTTACGAGCGAAAAATTCAAAGGCAAGTCGGGGATCAATGCTTATGCCGACGTCGTCATGGAGCTCGATTGGTCGGTCGGCGAAATTCTCAGAACTCTGAAGAAGAACGGTCTCGACGAGAAGACGCTTGTGGTGTTCACGTCGGATAACGGGCCGTGGCTCATTTACGGAGATCATGCCGGGAGCTCCGGTGGGCTGCGCGAAGGGAAGGGGACCGCGTTCGAAGGCGGCGTCCGTGAGCCGTTCATCGCGCGTTGGCCCGGGAAGATTCCGGCTGGACTAGTCAGCAATGAAGTCGCTGTGACGTTCGATCTTTTCGCGACGATCGCGAAATTGACCGGCGCTGACATTCCGACGGATCGCATCATCGACAGCAAAGATATTTGGCCGTTGCTGACTCAACCCGGCGCAAAAAGTCCGCACGATTATTTTCTGTATTACTATAGCAACGAACTCCGCGCTGTCCGCGATGCGCGTTGGAAACTGCACGCCCCGCATAGCGATTTGAAGCTGGATACGCCGGGCAACGGCGGCGTTCGTGGCAAGACGACGATGCAAAAACTCGGTTCCGAATTGTACGACCTGATCAACGATCCGAACGAGACGAAGGACGTCGCAGCTCTGAATCCCGAAGTCGTCAAGCGGCTTGAAGCGCAGCTTGAATTGGCGCGCGAGGACCTCGGCGACGCGACCACGAAGCGCGACGGAAAAGGCGTCCGCGCTCCGGGCAAAGTGAGCTGGGAAAAATAGCGCCGCGCTTTAATCGATGTACCGGCGCGTCAAATTTCCATAGGCATCGACGCGGCGGTCGCGCAGGAACGGCCAGTGTCGGCGCGTCCAATCGATCTGATCGAGATTGCACTCCGCCATTAAAATCGCCTCCGAATCCGTCGCTGATTTCGCGACGATTTTTCCGAACGGGTCCGCGATAAACGAATTGCCCCAGAATTGCAGATTGCTCTCGGGACCGACGCGGTTTACCGAGCAGACGAAGCAGCCGTTCGCAATCGCGTGCGAGCGCTGGATCGTTTCCCACGCGTCGGCTTGGACGCGCTTCGTTTCGAGATCGTCGGCGGGATGCCAGCCGATGGCTGTCGGATAGAACAGAATTTTCGCGCCGCTTAACGCCGCCAGCCGCGCCGCTTCCGGGTACCATTGGTCCCAGCACACCAGCACCGCGATTTTTCCGAGCGACGTGTTGATACTCTTGAATCCCGGGTCCGCGTCGCCCGGCGTGAAATAGAATTTTTCGTAGAAACATGGATCGTCGGGGATGTGCATCTTGCGGTACGTCCCGGCGAGCGAGCCATCTTTATCGAAGACCACTGCTGTGTTGTGGTACAGCCCGTCCGCGCGTTTTTCGAAGAGACTTCCGACGAGCACGACGCCATTTTTCTTTGCGGCGTCGGACAGCGCGTGCGACGTCGGGCCCGGAATCGTTTCCGCAAGCGCGAAGCAATTATCGTCTTCCGTCTGGCAAAAATAGGGCGAGCGGAATAGCTCCTGAAGGCAAACGATTTGCGCGCCATTTCGCGCGGCTTCGGCGACACGATCCAGCGCCTTCGCGACGTTCGCGTTCAGGTCGTTCGAGCACGTCATTTGGACCAATGCAACCGTGACGGTGTGCGGCGATTTCAAGCGAATCTCCCTCGGGTATGACCCGCGAAAAAGTATCGTTGTCTCATAAAAACGCGGGCCTCGCGAACGGGGAAATTCGCGAGGCCCGCACATGATGAGCACTTTAAACAGCGCTCATTCTAAATCAAGAAGCCGAATCGGAATTCGGCTCTACTATATTTATTCGAAAACCGCTTTCGGTTGGCCCAACACGCCGCGGCGTTGAATGTAGAGGATGCCGGATTTGTCCTGGCGCACCAAGTCAATCGTGATCACTGCGCCCTGGCCAAGATTCTGGACGACCGAGATGAACTTCGCTGCGTCTTCCACCCCACCGGAATTCAAATTCACGTCATTGATGCGGATGATCGTGTCGTTCTTCATCAAGCCCATTTCGTTCGCAACGCTGTCCGGGACGAGATCGTACACCGTCAATCCCAGCGATCCCATTTTCGGAATATTGCGGTCTTCATCCCGCGTCGTCTTGATCACCGCACCGAACAACGGGCGGCCATCTTCAGGAATCGGGTCGCTCACCATCACCGAGCCATATTTCTTCTCAAGCAACAACAATTGATCGAGAGCAACTTTGGGCTGGGCGGGATCGTATGTGGCTTTGCTGGGGGAAGGATTGCCGGTCTGTGCAACGGGGAAGATGTTCATTTGGGACGGAGCGAAAATCTTGGGCATCACTGCGTTCGGCGTGCCCTTGGCGATTCCGGCGGAATTGCGTTCCGGCTTAATCTTATTGCCTGCCTTTGGAACGTAATTCATGAGCATGACTGCGACACACGCAGCCGCCGCGAAGGACGCGCCGGTTTTCCACCAGCGCGACACGCCTGTCGGGCGCAGCTGAACAATCTTGGGTTCGGATTTCGCGATTCGGTCGCGGATAATCTGGCCGTAATTTGAAAAGTGCTGCGCAGGAAGTTCGCCGACATTGAAGTCGCCAAACACCGATCCGACGTCTTCGAGGGCCGCCAATTCGGCGCGGCAATCGGAGCAGGACGCCAAGTGCGACTCGGCGTTCGCCCGGACTTCAGGCTCAGCCAAAAGAGACACGCCCACCGGCGGAATTTCGCCGTTTCGAACGTCGATCAGGTCGCTCAGAATGTTTCGAACGTCGTTGCAATTCATTCGCTTAGCCCCATTGAACATCGTTTATCGGCACCTTTGTGCGGTCGACATCGACCGCGTCTCGTTGTTCGCAACCGACCTCGGCTGCGTGTTACTTTTCGCGTTTCGCAACCGGGCTTGGTTGCGTTCGTTGTCCTGACCGATTCGGCCATTTCAACAAAGTGCGAGGTCTTTCATTTTTTCGATTCAATCCATGTGACCGATCGAACCGTTCTCTGTTGCTCACTCAGTCAGACGCGAGCATTCTCAGCGCCTTCACACCTGAATTTGATTTTTCTAAAATTTATTTTCGCGATCAAATCCCGTTATCGCATAACAGTCGGTTTAGAGTCTCTGCCGTTTCAAGCAGATACGCAACCGTTCCGTTACCGACAAACAACCACGCACAAAGACTCAAAGAGCACGAAGAGACACGAAGAAAGAATAGGTTTTAATGTTTTTACCTCTATTTCTTTGTGCTTCTTTGTGTTCTTTGAGCCTTTGTGCGACCGCTGTTTAGCAGGGGCTGAACCGATACGCAGAAACTAGAAACCCGAAACTACCCGCCGTATCCCGACCGCTTCATCTTCTCTTGAAGTTTCTTGCGCGCGTAGCTCAAGCGCGACCAGACAGTGCCTTCAGGAACATCGAGAGTCTTCGCGATTTCAGCGTGGCTCATGCCCTGGACTTCTTTCATCAAAAACGCTTCGCGGTGCTTTTCGTCGAGGCAGCTTAACGCGTCGTTCAATGCGGAACGCAAGCCATCGCGCTCCATGTTGCCGAGCGGTTCGTTGCGCGATTTGTTCTCCAACGTTCGAATTTCTTCCAGCGTGGATTTCGCCGCGTCCTGCCGAACAGCTCGTCGGAAATGATCGTGAACAAGATTCAAAACGATGCGGTAGAACCATGTTTTGAACGCGCCTTCACCCGCGATTTCGCCGACGTGCTTGTACAATCGCACGAGCGCTTCTTGCGAAATTTCTTCAGCGATGTTGGAATCAGAGACGGATCGCAACGCGAGATGATACGCCATCCGCCCAGCCAGCGGAGCGAGTTCATCGAACGCGCTTTCTTTGCCTTCGCGGAATTGGCGGACGAGTTGAACGATGCGTTCGTCCATCGCCTGCCGCTCAGGACTGACAGCCGTGCGTCGTCCCGGAGCAGGCGCGGGACCGCGACTCTGTCCATCCGGACTACCCGATCCCTTGGACAGGACGTTCGTCCCTGTCGTTTTGCTCATCCCAATCGAACTCCCGGTCGTGATCATGTGCGTTGCGCTCCCCTTTGCCCCGTACTTGTGTGATAACAAGCGAACCGGGTGCGAAGTCATGGAGAAACTGGATAAGGGCGGGGCTTCTGTGTGTTTCATGGAATAGCTCGTAAGCGCAACTCCTATCGAATTTAATGATGCCTCGATAGGACGCCTGGAACCGTCCCGCCTTTAAAAAATATCCCCAATTACAGTATTTCGCGCCCACTCCTTATATAGCACGTGCGCCTTGCACGAAAGTCCATACGCCCAATTTTCAAGCCAAAACGCCCCGATTCAGCTCAGATCAGCGCCTCAACAATCAACGTAACGCAACGCCCGAGCCATAATGAAATACGTGATTTTATTGTTCAGCGCGTATTTAGCGTTTGGTGTTTGGGGAACGGCTTTTAACCGCGAATAACGCGAATAGGCGCGATAACGGCAAGGGCTTGGGGAGGGGGTTTATTTTTTAAAATATTTGACTTGACTTTTAGGGTTTGTGGATTGTAGAGTTCGGGTATCTTAGGTGGTCGGCACGTTGGTGCTTCTTGCGCTTTCGTCCTTGGAATCCGATCAAGGGTTTGTCGCTATGCGATGGGCTTTTGATGTTGGTGTTGGATTCCATGGAGGCGAAATATGGAACGGTGTGCGGC
>JBAXUS010000207.1:0-10469 GCA_037129555.1 Planctomycetota bacterium | reverse complement strand
TTGGCACCACTCCGAGTGTCTTTGGGTGGAACTGGCCCGTCGGCCCGGCCATTACTATCACCAACGCGGCCCATGTCATGATTCGTGGTAACACGTTTGGCCCGCTCGCTGAGAGTGCGCCCAAAGGCACGCCAAAAGTCCTCGTTGATAAATCTAATGACGTGCAGATCACGAACAACAAAGGTATTTCCGCCGAGGAATCCAAAGTCCACGAGCGGTATAAGGCTCAGTTGGAGAGGCGGAAGAAGAATTGATCCGCGACAAGGGGACGGAAGATCGCGATCGAGGATACCGTTGCTTCCGGTCGCTGTTAATAAGTCGCGACGCGTATTTCGTCACCGACCGCGATCACCCCGCTGGTCAGAATCTCCGCTCGCAACCCGCTGCAATTCGCGAACGTTTCATTGAATCCAGCCTTGTACACCATCTTATTTTCAATTCGCGACGGAATTATGGGGACGCGAACGAAACGAATCGATGGCGCGCCAGCCGCACGATTCCTTGAACCGTTGTGTGAACTCATCACAAACCCGGGAAGGCATCTCGACCTGTGAAATCCGTCATCACCGATTTCACATTTTCAGATCTCACTGTCGAGGATCGCAAAGCCTGCATCCCATTTTTTAGGTGAGAATCTCCTTCACGACTTCGCCATAAACATCGGTGAGGCGGAAGTCGCGGCCTAGGTGACGCCAGGTGAGCTTCATGTGATCCATGCCGAGTTGATGCAAAATAGTGGCGTGAAGGTCGTGCAAATGCACTTTACCGGAGACGGCACGGTAGCCTAGATCGTCGGTTTCGCCGTGGGTCATGCCGGGTTTGATGCCGCCGCCGGCCATCCACGCGCAGAAACTTTCGGGCTGGTGCTCGCGGCCGTGTTTTTCAATCGGCGCGGTGCCGCTCAGGTCCTGGCTCCAGGGCGTGCGCCCAAATTCCCCGGACCAGATGACCAGCGTGTCTTTCAACAAGCCGCGCGACTTGAGATCCTTGATCAGCGCCGCGACGGGTTGATCGGTTTCGGCGCAGCTTTTCGGCAGGCTGGTGCGGATGTCGCCGTGGTGGTCCCAGCCGCCCATGCTGACTTGCACGAAACGCACGCCCGATTCGCTCAGCTTTCGGGCGAGCAGGCAGGCGCGGCCGTTTTTGTCGGTGTTCTTTTCACCGATACCGTAGAGCTTGAGAGTGGCTTCGCTCTCCTTCGAAATATCCACGATCGCGGGCGTGGTGGTCTGCATGCGGAAGGCGAGTTCCATGGACTCGATCATCCCTTGCATCCCGGCATCGCCTTGGAGTTGGCCGTCGAGTTGGCGGTTCATACGCTGCATGAAATCCATGCGCTCGCGCTGGATGGCTTCGCTGCCGGAGGCGTTGCGCAAGTTTTCGATGGGCGACATTTTCTCATTGAGCGGCACGGTGAGTTTCGTGCCCTGATGCACGGCGGGCAGGAAAGCGGAGCCGTACGTGCGGACATCGGAATCGGGATGGATGGTGACGAAGCTGGGCAGATTCGCGTTCTCCGTACCGAGTCCATAACTGATCCATGCGCCCATCGATGGCCGCACATCCGTCACGGTGCCGGTGTGAAATTGTAGCACTGCGGGCGCGTGCTGCGGATTGTCCGCGCTCATGCCGCGCAACATGCAGAGCTCATCAGCCACCCCGGCGAGATGCGGCATCAGATCGGAGATCATCATGCCGGAATTGCCGCGCGGCAGCACGGGCGCGATCGGGGCGAGCGCGAGAAACTTGTCCGTTCCGACTTGCAGGATGTTTTGACCCAAAGGCGAGTTGATCTTCTGCCCGTGTTTCTTGCGAATGAACTCTTTGGGATCGAACAAATCAGGCTGCGAAGGTCCACCCTGCATGAACAGGAAGATCACGCGCTTCGCTTTGGGCGTCATGCCGGGAATGCGGGCTGCGAGCGGATCGGCGGCGTGAACCAGGTTGTGCAAAGCGAGTGCGCCAAATCCGCAGGCGGTATGGCTGAGCCATTGGCGGCGGGAGAAATTGCGAGGCGTGTTCATGTTGCGTTCTCCTGAACTTTAGAGTCGATGGATAAATTCATTGGACGACAGCAGTGCGTGGCACAGCTCGAGCCACGTCTGATACTCAGCCGCCGGGCGGCTTTTCATCAACGGATCGAGCTTGTCGAGGAAGGCGGTGGCGTCCGTGCGTTCGGCCTCGGTGATGGGGCGGTTCAACACGCGGAGCCAGAGTTCGTCCATGCGCGCAACGCGGCAGGCTATCGAATTCGTCAGGCTCTTTGCGAGGCTGCCGGCACGGTCGCGCAGCAGTGGGTTGTTGAGCAGGAACAGCGCCTGTGTCGGCACGACTGTCTGCGCGCGCATGCCGGCCATTTGCGCAGGCTGAGTGAAATCGAAAACATCGCGCAAACGAGCCGGCCCGGCCTGTTCGCTGCGGATGACGGGCAGATAAATGGTGCGTTCAAACTCTTGGCCGGGGCGGAATTTTCTCAAAGCGAAGCTGGGTGGGTTGACCCCTTGAGGTTTCAATGCGCCGGTATTTTCGGGATATTCGAGCGGCAAGCCGGGACCGCCGCCGCTGGATTTCAACTCGCCACTGACGGCGAGCATGGCGTCGCGAAGGGCCTCGGCGTCGAGCCGCTGGCGATTCATCCGCCAGAACAGCCGATTCTCGGGGTCCTTCCGCGCTGCCAAGGCATCGTGACCGCTGCTCATCCGATAGGCGCGGGTCAGAACGAGTGCGCGAATGAGCTTCTTTTGCGACCAGCCATCGCGCATGAAGCGGGCGGCCAGATGATCGAGCAATTCGGGATGCGACGGCAGTTCGCCACGCACGCCGAAGTAATCGACACTGCGCTCGATCCCTTCGCCAAAGAGCTTCTGCCACATGCGATTGACGGCGACGCGCGCCGTAAGCGGATGCCGTTTGTCTGCGAGCCAGTTCGCGAGTTGCAAACGCCCGCTTTGCCCTGCGGGAATTTCGGGATTCTTATCCCACGAGGCAACCCGCACCATGCCGCGCGGAACCGACGCGCCGAGCGCATACGGATTACCTCGTATGGTGATGCGCATGTCGCCCGTCTTCTCTGCATCATGCACAGCAAAGGCTTTTGGAATGTGCGACTTGAAAAACTCCGCGTGCTCGATGTCGGTGGCGAGCTTCTTTTGTTTTCCGGCGAGTTCATCACTTTTTTTCTTGAGAGCCACTTTATCCGCGTCGGGCTTGGCGAGTTGCACGGCGATATCCGCCTTGTCCTTGTTGAGCCGCGACTGCTCGGCTTTCATTTGCTCCAGCTTTTGCAAATGTGCGGATTCGCGCTGCTGGCGCTCGCTGGCCTGCTGGGCTGTTTCCGGCAGATCGGTAATGTTGATGCCGCTCCAGATTCCATAGGGGACTTTGCGCGTCGAGGCGGTGCTGCGAAAAATACCCGCCATCGCATAGTAATCCTCCAGAGCAATGGGATCGAATTTGTGATCGTGGCAGCGTGCGCAACCCATCGTCAATCCCATGAAAGCAATCCCCACTTTGCTAACCTGCTGGTCGATGTGATCGGTCTCCATCTTGAGCTTGTCGGGGTTTACGATTTCGATGTCGCCCAGCTCAAGGAAGCCGGTGGCCGTGATGTTCTCCGCATGTTCTTCCGGCGAATTGAAAGTTAGAAGGTCGCCGGCAATTTGTTCGCGGATGAAGCGGTCGAAAGGCTTGTCCGTATTGAATGCCGTGATGAGGTAGTCGCGATAGCGCCAGGCGTGCTCGGCGAAGACGTTGTTGGAGGTGCCGACTTGGTCGGCGTACCCGGTAAGGTCCAGCCAATGCCGCGCCCAGCGTTCGCCGAAGGCTCGCGAGCCGAGCAGACGGTCCACGACTTTTTCAAATGCTTGAGATGAAGGATCGTTCACGAACTCGCCAATTTGTGCGGGTGTAGGCGGGAGTCCGGTGAGATCGAGGCTCACGCGCCGCAGCCACGTATAGCGATCCGCGTCTGCGACAGGGTGCAGCGCCGACTGCTCCAGCTTCGCGAGGATGAAATAATCCACGGGATCGAGCGGCCACGCGGTGTCCTTCACCAGCGGCGGGACGGGATCGGCGACAGGCTGGAAAGCCCAGAATTTTTTGCCGTCCGCAATGTCGATGATACGCTTTTTCTTGACAGCTTCTGCGGAGCGCGGATCAGTGGCTCCCTGTTTCACCCATTGTTCGAGAATGGCAATCTCCTCGACGGAGAGCTTGCCTTTGGTCGGCATCTGAAGATCGGAGTCCGCATAGCGCACGGCTTTGATGAGCAGACTTTTATCCACCGCGCCGGGTACGATCGCGGGGCCGGTGTCGCCGCCGCGTTCCCATCCGCTGCGCGAATCCAACGCGAGCCCGCCCTTGATCTTCTTTTCGTGCGAATGGCATTCGTAGCATCGGCTTTGCAGCAAGGGCAGCACTTTCGATTCAAAGAAAGCGACGTTTTCGCGCGATTCATCCGCCGCAAAAACGCCATTTACCATCACGAGTGTGACGGCGAAAGCGATGTGCTTCACGGGTCGAAGAATTGTCCAAAGTAATTTCATGCCTGCCCCTTGCAAGATATGGAGGCGACGCCGATCAAAGAATCGGCCCCCAAAAAAGACGATGCTGCCAGAAGCAAATGGATCGTGCCCTATTTGCTTTCGAGTACTGATTCGCTGTTCGGCAACCAATCCCGCCAACTCTGAATATGCTGCGCTATCATTCGTTCGCACGCCGCAGGCGATTGCTGGCGAAAACAGTCGATGATTTCACGGTGAGTCGAGACGGTTTGAGTCCGCGTGATCTTCGTGTGAATTTCACGCAGGCGGTGCAGGCGCCCCAGCCAAAGTTCGAGCTCCGAACGCAAGGAACTCCACAATTTGAGAAGCCGCGTGTTTCCGGAACGTGCGAGAATGATCTGATGAAAATCCAGATCCAGGCGTGTCATGTCAGGAATGGACGTGGCGTTCTCCGTCGCCGCGACATTGGCCTCCAGCTCCCAAAGATTGGCGCGCACATGGGCCGCGGCGAGTTTGGCAGCCAGTGGCTCTAATGCCAGCCTCAACACATACAGTTCCTCGAAATCCCGCGGGGAAAGCTTCTTGACGTAGGCCCTTCCTGTCGGGCTGAAGTCAACCAGACCTTCGCGTTCCATCATGAAAAGAGCTTCCCGCACCGGCACACGGCTTATGCCCAAACGCTCCGCGACCGAGGCTTCCGCGAGCAAATCGCCAGGCGCGAGATTCCCAAGCATAATTTCCGAGCGCAATTGCATGACAGTGGCAGCGGCCCGGTTTTTGGGTTTCATGTTGGAATTCATGGTTGTTGTAGCGATGTCCTTTCCAATCGACTGCATTTGGTATACTGTCCTATCAGTGTTACACCGAACGCTCTGCGGTTACATCGAAAAATGAAACAATTTCCGCTCGGATTGTATTTCCCACCGGTGCAGCGAAGGCAATGCGATTTGTGAGATCGCAGTGAATGGCCATGGAGCATTCGCAAATCGACGCAGTCTTCGACGAACATCGGCACCCGAGGTGGAACTCGGCAGGCGGCTTTTTCATCGTCACAAAAACGTCGATGAAACCGTACCTTTCCTCAAAAATTTCGCGATGAATCGATATGGGCGGTGTAATACAGTATACTGTTTATGAGGCTGTATACTAATTACGTTCACGGGGGCAAGATTGGTTGCCGAATTCCAACGCCACCGAAGTGGGAGGCCCGCATGAAACACAAATCGTATGCGATTGCGATTGCCTTCCTTTCGAGCGCATGGACCGCCGTGTCTTGCGCACACGCGGCAGATGACTCGGGCGACGCATTCTTCAAACAGAACGTCGAGCCGATTCTCGCGAAATACTGTTTCGAATGCCACAGCCATTCTGGCAAGATGAAAGGCGGATTGAACCTCGATTCGCGGAGCGGTTGGGCTGTGGGCGGAGAAACCGGTCCGGCCATTGTGCCCAGCAAACCGGAAGCATCCCTGTTGATCAAGGCGCTCAGTTATACGGACAAAGATTTGACGATGCCGCCGAAGAAAAAATTAAGCGACGTTGAAATTGCGATTTTCACCGAATGGGTTCGAAAGGGCGCACCTGATCCGCGCATTACCGCAGCGTCCGCCGCGAAGAAGGCGTTCAATGGCATGACGTTGGAGTCGGCGCGATCATATTGGGCGTTTCAACCGGTTCGAAATCCAAACGTACCAGCAACTCAAGATGTAGGTTGGGCGGTCAACGACGTCGACCGTTTCGTGCTGTCGCGCTTGGATCAATCCGGTTTGAAACACAATCCGCAGGCCGATCCGCGAGCGCTGTTGCGGCGGGTGTATTTCGATCTGATCGGGTTGCCGCCGACGTATGAGCAAGCCGAGAAATTTGCCGCAAATCCAAGCCGCGAGGCGTTTGCATCCGTGGTGGATGAGTTGCTTGCGCGACCGGAGTACGGCCAGCGCTGGGGTCGTCATTGGCTGGACGTGGCGCGCTATTCGGACACCACGGAGAAATCGACGGACGGCGAACGCCGTATTCCGTTCGCGCACACCTACCGTGATTACGTCATCGATGCGTTCAATTCCGACAAGCCGTTTCGGCAATTTGTCGTTGAGCAAATCGCGGCGGACAGGCTGCCTGTTGAGAGCCACGCGGACCTGAGGGCGCTGGGATTTTTGACCGTGGGTCGCCGTTTTGAAGGCAACGCCGAAGCACCGCATTTGATCATTGACGATCGCATAGACGTCATCGGGCGCGGATTTTTGAGCCTCACGTTGTCCTGCGCACGTTGTCACGATCACAAATTCGACGCCATTCCGACTGCGGATTACTACTCGCTGTACGGCATTCTGGCCAGCAGCACGGAACCGCTCGATTTACCGCAAGTCGGCACGCCGGTCGAGAGCGACGCGGTCAAGAAATATCGTGCCAGCCGAGCGAGCCTTTTGGCGGATTACGACAAACACATCGACAAATGCCTTGAGAAGTCCAAGCGGCTTTTGCGCGAGATGGCACCGGAGTATTTACACTATCTCGCCGCTTCGTCGTCGAACCACCGCGTGACAGAGGGTTTTCTCCCGTTGGACACACCGCGCGGATTGCTGGTGCGCGGCGGGCCTCCGCGTTGGGAGGCGTTAATCGCTGCGAGCCTGAAACGCGGAGAGCCGTTCTTCAAACTTTGGAATCAGTTCCTGGCGTTGCCGCGAGTTGGCTTTGATGAGCAGTCAAAGCGTGTACTGGCCGATGCCGTGTCGAATCCCACGGAGAACGATACCACAATACTCGCTGCATTCGGCGGAAAAGTGCCGACGTCCATGCTGGAGGTCGCGGACACCTACGGGCGTGTCATTTTGGAAGCGCTGAAGCCCCCGGTAAAACCGGCGGATGCGGCGCCTCCTTCTAAGCCGTTTGTCGCAACGCTTCTTTCCGACCCCGCGTCGCCATTGCAATTTACGCGCGACGAAATCGCCGAAGATTTGCTGCGTTTTATTACCGAGTTCCAACTCGTATCGCGCCCGGAAGGCGATGCGGCGGGAAAGCTGCGGGAGAAACTCACCGTGCTCGAAGCCAGCGCGCCGGTTGAGCGCGCCATGGCCGTCAAAGTCGGAGTACGTCCGCTCGATCCGCATATTTTCGTCCGCGGCGACTACCACAAGCCGGGCGCAGCCGTACCACGCCGGTTTCTCCAAGTCCTCGGCGCTGTGGATGACAAATTGTACAACGGCGATGGGCGGTTGGAACTGGCCCAAGCCATCGCGAGTGAGCGCAATCCGCTAACGGCGCGGGCGATTGCAAATCGGATTTGGATGCATCACTTTGGGGCGGGGCTGGTCGCGACGCCAGATAATTTTGGCGTGATGGGCGAGGCGCCATCGCATCCTGAATTGCTCGATCATCTCGCGTCCTGGTTCATGACGCATGACTGGTCCATCAAAGCACTGCATCGGTATATTCTGAGTTCGGCCACGTGGCAACAGAGCAGCGCAGTGCAGACCGTAGCGTTGGAAAAAGATCCAGGAAATCGATTGTTATGGCGCATGGCTCCGCGAAAAATCGAGTTCGAACCGCTGCGCGAAGTTGCTGGCCGCTTGGATAAGCGGCTGGGCGGGCGTAGTACGCCGCTGAACGACCAGAATTCTCGGCGCGCAGTCTACGGCTATACGGATCGGTTTCGCATCCCGGCATTGTTACGCAATTTTGACGTCGCGAATCCGGACACGTCCATTTCGCATCGCTCCGAATCGATCAATCCGCTACAGGCGCTTTATCTGCTCAACAGCCCGTTCGTTCGCGCGCAGGCGGAAGCATTAATTCACGAGCCGGAAATCTCAAAGTTCGCCGATGTTCGCGAACGGATTAGGACGCTTTATCGACGCGTGTTCTCGCACGATCCGGATGACAAGGAAATCGCCATGGCCGAGGCGTATCTCGGCTCGACCAAAGCCGACGCGTCCGGCGACCGGCAGTGGACCAGCTTTGTGCAGAGCCTGCTGCTTTCGAACGAATTTATGTTTTGCGATTAAGAAGGAACCCGGTCATGAATTCACTTTTTCAATGTCCCAACAGTGACATGTCCCGCCGCGAGATGCTGCGTCATTGCGGAGCCGGTTTCGGCGCGGTGGGGCTTGCGGCACTGCTCGGTGATGTTGCCGTTCGGGCGGCGGAGGAGAGAAATCCGCAGGCGGTCAAAGCGCCCCACTTCCCCGCCCGCGCGAAGTATGTCATCCAGATTCTGGCCAACGGCGGCCCAGCGCAGATGGATACATTTGATCCGAAGCCGATGTTGACGAAATATCACGGCCAACGCCTGCCCATTCATCTCGAAACCGAACGGCCCACCGGTACAGCGCTGGGCACTCCGTTCAAATTCAGCCGCTATGGAAAATGCGGAATGGAAGTCAGCGAATTGTTCGGGCAACTGGCTGAGAAACACGCGGACGATATGTGTGTGATCCGTTCGATGTACACGGACACCCCGATTCACGAGAATTCCCTGCGCATGATGAATTGCGGTTCCAGCATCATGGCCCGGCCCAGCATCGGTGCGTGGGTGACTTACGGTCTTGGCACGGTCAATCAGAACATGCCCGGATTCATCGTGCTCGTTCCCAAGGGTATGCCGGTGGCCGGAGCAGATAACTGGCAGGCGTCGTTTTTGCCCGGCGGATACCAAGGGACGTATATCGAAACGCAGGACAAAAAGACGTCGCAACTCATCGAGCATCTGCACAATCCTCTGCTCACGCACGACGAACAGCGCGCGCAGCTCGACTTTGTGGCGCAGCTCAACCGCAAACATCAAGCTCAGCGGAACGATCCGGCGCTCGAAGCCCGTATTCAAAGCTTCGAAACCGCGTTTCGCATGCAGACGGAAGCGACCGATGCGTTCGACATAGAAAGCGAACCCGAAGCCGTTCGCAAAATGTATGGAAATACGCCTCAAGCGAAGCAGATGCTGATGGCGCGGCGGCTCGTGGAGCGCGGCGTTCGGTTCGTGCAAGTCTGGCACGGCACGCTCCAACCCTGGGACAGTCACAACAATATCGCGGGCGATCACCGCAAGCTTGCCGCGGATAGCTGTCAGGGGATCACGGCCTTGTTGAGCGACTTGAAATCGCGCGGATTGCTGAATGAAACACTGGTGATTTGGGGCGGCGAATTTGGCCGGACGCCCACGGTGGAATTGTCCCAGGGCGAAAAGGTGGGGCCGACGGCTGGGCGCGACCACAACCATCACGGCTTCTCCATGTGGCTGGCGGGTGGCGGCATAAAGAGCGGAACGATTCACGGAGCGACGGACGATTTCGGTTTCAAAGCGGTGGAGAATCGCGTTCACGTTCACGACTTACAGGCCACAGTGCTGCATCTGCTCGGCTTGGATCACACGAAACTGACCTATCGACACAGCGGTCGCGATTTCCGGCTGACCGATGTGGAAGGCCAGGTGATAAAGGAGATCATCGCTTAGATAGCACATTGACCGCCCATCAAATTCTCGGAATTTCTTTATTATAAAGGCTGCCATGAAACTCAAACACTTCCTCATCGCTCTTCTTCTCACCATATCCGCCTTCGCCGAGGTCAAAACCGAAACCATCGCCGTGCCGATGCGCGATGGCATCAAGCTCACCACGGACATTTATCGCGACGACGCGGTGAACAAAGCCCCGGTGGTGCTTATGCGCACGCCGTATGATCGGACGAAGGTGAAGGGCACGGCGGAGAAATTTGCGAAGGCGGGCTACATCGCGGTGATGCAGGATTGCCGCGGCACGCGTGCGTCGGAGGGTGTGATGGCTCCTTACAACAACGAAGGGCAGGATGGCTACGACACCATCGAGTGGATCACACGGCAGCCGTGGTGCAGCGGGCGCGTGGGCATGATGGGTGGCTCGTATGTCGGCGCGGTGCAGTGGCAGGCGGCGGTGGAACAGCCGCCGGGGCTCGCGGCCATCGCGCCGCAGGCGACGTGGAGCAGCTTCTATCGCA
>JBAXUS010000206.1:0-10473 GCA_037129555.1 Planctomycetota bacterium | reverse complement strand
CGACATCAAACGCGGACGGGAGAGCATGGGTTACGGTCCTTTTTTAGAAGAGCGGAGATGAATGAGCATTCGAAGAAGTACCAGACCGTTCCGAGAATTATCATTCCAATGAACGCATGCATCATTGCCGAATAGTGGATGTTCATGCCAGCACTTCTTTCACGACATGTCCATGAACGTCAGTCAAACGGCGGTCGATGCCGTTGTGGCGGACGTTCAGGTTTTCGTGGTCGATGCCCATGAGATGGAGAATGGTTGCGTGCAAATCGTAGCAGGTCGTCTTTCCTTCTGCGGCCTTCCACGACCAGTCATCGCTCTGTCCATATGCAACTCCCGGTTTGACGCCCGCACCGGCCATCCAATTGACAAACGTGCCGCCATTGTGATCGCGGCCCACGCTGCTTTGTGAGAAGGGCATGCGTCCGAATTCTGTGCTCCAAACGACCAGCGTGTCCTCCAGCAGTCCCCGTGTTTTCAGATCTTTCAGGAGCGCCGCAGTCGGTTTGTCTGTCGCACCGGCCATGGGGGGTAATTCTTTTTCGATGTTGGCGTGATTGTCCCAATTGTTCGTCGGGCCGCCGGCTCCGCTCCAGATTTGTACGAATCGGACTCCGCGTTCAAGCAGGCGTCGGCCGATCAAACAGCGTCGTCCGAAATCCTCGGTTCGCTTGTCGTCGAGTCCGTACAACGATCGTGTTGCGGCGGATTCGCCCGCAAGATTCAACGCGTCAGGCGCGCTGATTTGCATCTTCGCGGCCAGTTCGTACGAGGCGATGCGCGCATCCAGTCGGGAATCGCCGCCGCGCGACGCAAGATGTTCGCGATTGATGGTGTTGAGCAATTCGAGTCCGGCCTTCTCGCTTTCGGCGTTGATATACGCTGTCTTCTGCGCCGGAAAAAGATCTGGAATGGGTGACGGCGCGCCGGGATTAATGATCGTTCCCTGATGCGTAACGGGTAGGAATCCCGACGTGAAATTGCCTTTGCTGTTGTAGGGCAACCCTTTTGGATCGGGCATGACGACGAATGTCGGCAGGTTGTCGTTCAAGCTGCCCAAACCGTACGACAGCCATGAGCCCAAACACGGAAATCCCGGCGTCAGAAATCCGGTGTTCATCATGTAGCTTCCGGGCCCATGAACGTTCGTTTTCGATACCATCGCCATCAGAAATGCGATGTCATCCACGCACGCGGCGGTGTGTGGCAGAACGCTGCTGACCCAACGTCCGCATTGGCCGTGCTGCTTGAATTCGAACGGGGGCTTGAGTACGTTTCCGGGCGCGCTGGTGGCGGCTTCAAAATGGGCTCCCGGATCGAACTTTTGTCCGTGCCGTTTGTAGAGCTCCGGCTTGTAGTCAAACAAATCCATCTGGCTCGCGCCGCCGTTCATGAAGAGCTGAATCACACGTTTGACTTTCGCGCGATGATGCAAGCCGCCGTTGAACTCCGGCCTGGGCGTAAACGCTCCTTCCGCGAGCACGGAGTCCCGCCCCAACAGGTGCGCCAGCGCAATGCCGCCTAGTCCGCCTGCAAAGGTGCCCAGGAAATCGCGGCGTGGATTTGAAAGTGGAGTCATCATGTTCGCTCAATCCACAAAAAGGAATTCACTGGAATTCAGAACCAGACGGCAGAGATTTTCGAGACCGTATTTTTCAGCGAACGGCGCGAGCTTGATCAATTCGAGTTCGGTCGGTTCGCGTAATAGGGCGAGTTTATACAATGCTCTGATCTGATTTTTTAGATCACCTGACGCGGCATGAATCCGTCGCGCCAAAACCTCGCTGTGATGCACCATGAATGCGTCGTTCCAAAGCGCCAGTGCTTGAAGCGGTGTGACGGAAACATTCCGGGCGGCGGTGAGTTGGGACGCGTCCGCGCAATCCAACGCATCCATGAACGGATCCGGCAATGTTCTGAACACAAAACGGTACACGGCGCGCCGGCCCGATCCCGGCGCGTTCCAATCGAATTTCGAGTAGTCGACAACCGGCGTCACATGCGGCCCCTTCGATAACGTGAAATTCTGAACCGACGGACCGCCCATGCTCACGTCGAGTCGGCCGGCGGCTTGAAGCACGGCGTCGTGAACGCATTCGGCATCCAAGCGCGACCGGTTCATGCGCCATAGCATTCGATTGTCCGCATCCACCGCAGCGCGTTGCGCATCACTCGCGGACGACTGCATGTAGGTCGCACTCGTCACGATCAGGCGCTGCAATTTTTTGATCGAGCCACCACTGTCGAGGAATTCCGACGCCAGCCAATCGAGCAACTCCGGGTGCGACGGCAATGCGCCCATACGCCCGAAATCGTTGGGCGTGCTTACGATTCCGCGTCCAACATGATAATGCCATATCCGATTGACGATCGAACGCCACACGAGCGGATTCGCGGGATCGCTCAGCCATTTCGCCAGCGCGGCGCGGCGTGCGCCTTCGTCGTTCGGATCGGCAAGTTCGAAGCGGCTTTTCAATGATTGCACACAACTCAACGCGCCCGCTTTGGCCGTGTCGCCTGGCTTCAAAATATCGCCGCGCCGCAGAACGTGGACAGTGCGCGGGACACTGAGCGGGCGGTGTGTCCCGTCGGCTTTGAAATCCCGCGTGCCCGCGTAGACCAGGCGCGGTGCTGGAAGCGCGGCGAGTTGCTGCTCGCGCTTTCCTTTCAAAAACGTCGCAGCGATTTCCGTGCGCTGTTGCGGTGTGATCTTCTCGTCAGGAATGGAAAGCAGCTGCGCGATTTTCATGGGCAGTTCGGGCGTGCCGGCCGGATGAGGCGTCGCGGTCGCGGACAAGCGCAGACGCCCGATGACATGCTTGCGTCCGTGCTGTTGCTCGAGAACGCACGTAATCCGCGCACCCCCATCGAATCGAACGGGCTCTTTGAATTCAAACACAGCCGCATGTCGTTTTCCTGTTTCCGGAAAGATGCCCCAGGCGGAATCCAATTTGCCATCGATGGCGTGATCGATGCTCCAGCCTGTTTGATTAAAATCGGCTGCCGCGCGCGAAATGGCGACGCGTTTTATTTCACCTGGTTTGCTGATTGGCGTGGCTTGGACAATGAACTCACTGAGATGCAAATTGCCGTTGTCGATCTGTCGCCCCGGCCCTTTATGCGGAAGGCTATCGTCCGGCAGCAGCTCCAGTCTCACGCCGGTGATTTCATTCAATGCCACGTCGGCGCTCAGCGTGTACGTGTCTGTCTCCGGCGTCAATCCAGACGCGAGCAACGACCCGTCGTCCAATCGCGTCAGCGTCACATGTTCTTTCGACACGCTGTTTGGAATCGCGATCACGTGCCACTCCGCGCCTTTTTGAATCGACGCTCGATGCTGCGTGAGCCACGTCCGGAATTCTTCCTCCAGCGGTTTCAACTGAGCGTCGATCTGTTGAGCGTCGCGATCCTCGATTGCTTTCATCTGAGTCTGCAACGCGCGCCGCTGCCGGCTGATGTGAAGGTCGAGATCATACACTTTGTCGGCGCGGCCCATCCCGGCGAAATCGGCCTGAAGACTGTAATAATCCTCCTGCGAAATCGGATCGAATTTGTGATCGTGGCAGCGGGCGCAGTGCACCGTGCTGCTCGCAAACGTGGACACCGTCTGCGTCACCATGTCGTCGCGATCGAGGTAATAGCCGATCTGTCGGCACATGGAATCCTCGCGAATGTCCCGCAGAGAACTCTCGTCCCACGGTCCGGCCGCGATGAATCCCAACGCCGGAATTAACTGCATCGCGTCGGGAAAAAGTACGTCCGCGGCGAGTTGCTCTTGAATAAAACGCGCGTAGGGTGTGTCGGCGTTGAAAGCGGAAATCAAGTAGTCGCGATAGGGCCACGCATTGGAACGAACGCGGTCCTGATCGTGGCCGTGCGTCTCCGCGAAATGCACTGCGTCCATCCAATGACGCGCCCACCGTTCGCCGTAACGCGGACTGGCGAGCAGAGCGTCGACGACTTTTTCATAGGCGTCCGCAGACGTATCCTGCTCAAACGCAATCACGTCTTCCAGCGTGGGCGACAGTCCGATTAAATCGAAATAGAGACGCCGGATTAAGGTGCGGCGATCGGCGCGGATGGATGGCGTCAACTTATTGTCGCGCAACGTCGCCACGATAAAGGCATCGATTGGCGAACGCACGAAAGCGCGATCCGCTTCAGCGACGTTGGGAACGACGGGTTTTTGAATCGGTTTCAAAGACCACCAATCGAGTCGGTTGTCCAACGCGACGCCCGCTTTTTCAGGCCACGCCGCGCCCTGATCGATCCACGCTCGAAACAAGCCGATCTGTTCAGCCGTCAACGCGACTCCATCCGGCGGCATGACGTCCTCGGGCTTGAGTCCCGCGATGCGCTGAATCAACGGGCTTTCGGCGCTGTGTCCGGGCAGGATGTCCTGATTCTCGCCACCTTTCATGGCCGCGATTTTTTGATCGAGACGAAAGGCCCCTTTCTGCTTTTTAGAACCGTGGCAGGCGTAACAATGTTTCTCCAGCAGCGGTTGAATATCGGTGTTGAAATCGACGATGCGGGTGGCGGGAGGCGGCAGAGTCGCCGCGTTCGTGCGTGAAGGCTGCGCGACGACGCAGACAACCAGCAGCAAAACCGACACACGAAATCTGATGATCATCGTTGCTCCGTCTATCGTGCTTGAAGCCGCTGCGAAATCAGTCGCGCGGCGGCCATCACATCGTTCGGCTTTAACTACGACCGCCGCCCCAGCTCCATCGTCACGGCAGCCCTTGCTGTTGCTTGCCACCACCTTCAGGTGGTGGAACCAAAGTGCCAAGAACTCTCCAGCAGGCTTCAGCCTGCTTGCACAGGCTTTAGCCATGTGCTTCCCACTCACACAGGCTGAAGCCGTTTCAAGCAGGCTGAAGCCTGCTGATCACTATATGTCATCTCCACACCACCAGCTGAAGCTGGTGGCAAGCAAAAACAAAATAGCTCATTCATTGACACGATAGCTCTTCTTCTTTTACACCAACGTTCCGCTCTTGGGGGCGACATATCCGCCCTGGGACGTGCGGGCGGCGGGGTCCATGCCGGGGATGGAATACACTTGCGACGCCGCCACCGATCCCGACACCGTGAAGACGTACGACATCGACGTCGCGCTCACCCATGCCGTGATCGTGTGGTTCCCGGTTCCGAACAACCACCCCATGCACATGATTATCCATGAGGCACTCGGCAGCGATTTCAAACCGTAACGACGCGAAGTATGCCTAAAGAGACTCAACTAAAGCAACGGTCATCATCCGAAACGAAAATGCGCTGACGGTCGTTGCCCCCGCTGCGTGACATGATGCGGCAATCCTGGGATAAGGATTCGCGCTATGCGTCTCAAGGATTCATGGTCCGTTCTATTTCGATGCTTCACGAAGTTTCGTGCGCGTCTCCGATATTCGAGGCGACTTTTTTGTGGATTTTTTGGAGCAATTAGGGTAGTATTTGTACTATAAATAAGGGCTAGATTTGGTGGCATTGGGTGGTCGGAATTGATGATTGCATATTATATCAATTAGGGATTTCTAACGCACAACGTGATTGTTTTGCAATGAATTCGGAGTGGATTTGAGGCGTAACGGGGGCGTTCGACACAATAGGTAGTGGGTCGAGGGGATGTGACACCGTGCACATGTGCATCTTTGGGAGCGGGAATCGGGGATTTGAGGCCGATTAGGCCACGATGTGTTTGATGATGTGGCCGTGGACGTCGGTCAGGCGGCGGTTGATGCCGTTGTTGTAGTAGGTGAGCTTCTCGTGGTTGATGCCGAGGAGGTGCAGGGCGGTGGCGTGGAGGTCGTAGCTGTAGGCGGGGTTGACGGCGGCTTTGGAGCCGAGTTCGTCGGTTTCGCCGTAGGCCGTTCCGCCTTTGATGCCGCCGCCGGCCATCCACGCGGTGAACGCGGCCGGGTTGTGGTCGCGGCCTTTGCCCTGCGCGGCGGGTTGGCGTCCGAATTCGGAGGTGCAGATGACCAGTGTGCTGTCGAGCAGGCCGTGGGATTTCAGGTCGGCGAGCAGCGCGGAGGCTCCGGTGTCGAGGACCGGGCCCCAGTAACCGTGGTCGCGGACGAGGTCTTCGTGGCTGTCCCAATTGGGGCGGATCTTTTTTGACGAGGTGTTTTCAGCGCCACAGAAAATCTGAACGAAGCGCACGCCGCGTTGGACGAGCCGACGCGCCAGCAGGCACTGCCGACCGAAGGGGCCGATGTCGTCATGCGCGACGTTGTAGAGGGTCTTCGTCGCATCTGTTTCGGAGCGAATATCGGCGACGTCCGGGGCGCTGAGTTGCAAGCGCGCGGCGAGTTCGTAGGCGGCGATGCGGGCTTCGAGTTCCGTGTTGCCGGTGCGTTCGGCGGCGTGTTCGCGGTTGAGGGATTGAAGAAATTCGCGGCTGGTCTGTTCGGACGCGCCGGTGAGTTGCGGGAACGTTTTAGGCGGGAAGAGATCGGCGATCGGCGGCTTGGTGGAGTCGGCCTGGATCGTGGTGCCTTGATAGACGGCGGGGAGAAATCCTGCGCCCCAATTGATGACGCCGCCCGGGGGCAAACCGCGCGGGTCGGGGAGCACGACGAACGCGGGGAGGTTTTCGCACTCGCTGCCCAAGCCGTACGTGACCCACGCGCCCATGCTGGGAAATCCGGGCAGGATGAAGCCGCTGTTGGCCATGAACATTGCCGGGCCATGCAACGCGCTTTTGCTCTGCATGGAATGAATGAACGCGATTTCGTCGACGTGCTGCGCGAGTTTCGGGAAGAGATCGCTCATCCAGCGTCCGCATTGGCCGTGCTGCCGGAAGGGCCAGTAACTGCCCTGGCAATTCCCGGGTTTGCCGCCGAAGAATTGGATCTTGCCTTCGGGGTCGAAGGGTGTGCCCTGGCGTTTGATGAGCTGGGGCTTGTAGTCCCAGGTGTCGACGTGGCTCAGCCCGCCGGGACAGAAAATCTGGATCACCGCTTTGGCTTTGGCGGGGAAGTGGCCGGGCTTCGGCGCGAGCGGATTGGGGTCGGCGTGTGCGCCGTCGTGCAGCATCGCAGACAAGGCGACGCCGCCGAGACCGCCGCCCAGATCCCAGAGGAAGTCGCGGCGGGTGACGTGGGGCTTGCGTTGATGACAGGCGTAGGGCGAGTTCATGAGGTCAGTCCAGATAAATGAATTCGTTCGCGTTCAGCAGCATCCGGCAGAGGGAGAAGAGCCCCTGTTCGGCGACGAGTTTGGCTGCAGCTTGAGCCTGCGCGGGGCTGGGATCGCGTTGGAGAGCGAGTTGAAACGCGCGGCGAATCGCGGCTGATCGATCCACTTTTTCATGTTCGGCACGCGAGGCGAGAAGGCCGGCTTGCTGGAGGATGAATTCGTTGTTGGAGAGCGCGAGGGCTTGGAGCGCGGTGGTCGTGCGGGCTCGCGCGGGGGTGAGATTGGCGGGGTCGGGGCAATCGAGCGTGGACATGAATTGGTGCGGCGTCGTCCGAACCACGAAGCGGTAGATGCTGCGGCGCAGGACGTCGGGCTTGTCGGGGGTGACGTACTCGTAAACCGGCGCGTAGGCTTCTGTGTATTTGAAGTCGCGATAGCCGGGGCCGCCCATGTCGAAGTTGAGCGATCCAGAGACGGCGAGCACGGCGTCGTGAAACGATTCGGCATCCAGACGGCGCGGGTTCTGCCGCCAGAGCATGCGGTTCGAGGCGTCGAGGCCAGCGGCTTGCGGGTTCGTCACCGCGGACTGCTGCCGATAGGTCGCGCTGGTCACGATCAGCTTGTGCATGTGCTTGAGCGACCAACCGCTTTTGAAGAATTCGTTGGCGAGCCAGTCGAGCAGATCCGGGTGCGACGGCTTATCGCCGCCCAGCCCAAAATCGCTGGGCGTCGTAACGATGCCCTGACCGAAATGATGGTGCCACAGGCGATTCACAAGCACGCGGCGCGTGAGGGGGTTGTCGGGATGGGTGATCCAGTTCGCGAGGGCGAGGCGGCGCTGTCCTTCGGGCATGTCGTTGGAGCCGAACGTGGCCGGTGCATGCCGAGCCCACGCGAACGCTCCCGGCGAGACTTCCTGCGCGGTGTCCTCGGGATTTCCGCGGCGTTGGACACGAACCGGCGGCGGTTTTTCCTGGCTGACGACGGCGTAGACCATCGGCGGATCCGGGAGTTTGGTGACTGACTTTTGCAAGGTGTCGCGTTCGGATTTCAGCGCCGCCAACGTGGCTCTGTCGGCATCGGAGAGCGCCTTCAACGCGGCGTCCGAGCGCAACCGCGCGTCGCCGAGGAAGAGCAGATCGCTGCTGATTCCGTCGCCGCCGTCGGTGGCCATCAGGGTGAAGTACCGGGCTGTCGCGGGGATCGGAACGTCGATGACGGCGGTGTCGGTCTTGACGAGGCCGGGGCGATGGACGATGCGCTCGGCGTCGAGGTACAACGCGAAATCGGCTTTCGATTTCGCTGCGGCTGCGTTCGCTCCGAAGCCGACGACGGCACTGAACGACAGCGCGTCGAGTCCGTGTGTCTTGCGGATTTCGGCGAGGTCGAAAACGATTGCGGCGTTGGCGTGGAGGCCCAACACCGAATGCCCGGCCGTGCTGTAATCGACGCCGTTGAGCTTGGTGTGAACTTGAGCGTTCAGCGTGCCGTTGCGAACCGCGTCCCAGGACTGGCCGTTGGTGTGCGGAAAATTTTTGAGCACGACACCGTCGGCGATTTTCACAGTGGCGTCATCGCCGCCGTTGGGAAGGAAGACGCCTTTGATAAAGGAAGGAGGTTTGGGCTTCGATTCAAAAGTTGGCGTGTGCAGAGCGTTGGTCTTGACGTTCAACTGCATCGCCAGTTTAGTCGTCTTGACGGCTCCGGTTTCGAGGACGATGCCGGCGCCTTTGACGCCATTGCCGTGACCATCGCCACCGCCGACCATGTCCGCGAGATCCAACGGTTCGCCGCTCAATTTTCCGATCTGAGCGGTGAGTTCGGCGAGCCGTTTTTGCCGGGACTCTCGTTCGGATTTGAGGCGCTTCGATTCGGTAGGATCGATCTCGCGGTTGTCGCGTTTCAATCCGGTGAAGATGGCCCAGAGCCCGTAATATTCCTGCTGCGAAATGGGGTCGAGTTTGTGGTCGTGGCAGCGCGCACAATTGATCGTGATACCCATCGATGATGTGATCACCTGGGTGACCATGTCGTCGAGATCGCCCGCGCGCGCGGCGCGTTTCTGCATGTCGCTCTTGGTCTCAATCTGGCCGACAAAATCCCACGGCCCGGCAGCGAGGAACCCGGTTGCGATCAGCGATTTCGAATCGCCCAGCGCGATCACGTCGCCCGCGATCTGCTCGCGCACGAACTGGTCGTACGGCTTGTCAGCGTTCAACGCGTCGATGACGTAATCGCGATAGCGCCAGGCGTGCGGGCGGAGTTGATCGCGCTCGAAGCCGTGGGTGTCCGCGTAGTGCGCGATGTCGAGCCAATGCCGCGCCCAGCGCTCGCCATAGCGCGGGGACGCCAGCAGTTCATCGACGAGCTTTTCATAGGCGAGTGGATCGGTGTCGGCGACGAATTGTGCGACGCGTTCAGGCGTTGGTGGCAGGCCGGTCAGGTCGAAGGACAGTCGGCGGATCAGCGTGCGGCGGTCGGCAGCAGGGGCCATCGCGAGGCCTTTGGTAGTGAGTGTGGCTTGGATGAATTTATCGATGGAGGTGTCATGCGCGAAATCAGTTTTGAGCGGTTGAACGGACCAATGCTGCAACCGCTTATCGACCGCTGCGGCTCTGTCGGTATCGTTCTCCGGCCACACCGCTCCGGTCGAAATCCAGGTCTTGAACAAAGCGATCTGATCGGCCGTCAGCGGATCGCCTTTCGGCGGCATGCGTTCGTCGTCGTCTTTAGAAATGATGCGATTCAGGAGGGCACTTTTAGACACGTCACCAGGCAGGATCACGGGGCCGTTTTCGCCGCCTTTAAACGCGAAGAGTTTGGCGTCAAGCCGCAGCGCGCCTTTTTGTTTCGTCGCGCCGTGACACTCGACGCACCGCGCTTGAATCAGCGGACGGATGTCCTTGTCGAAATCAAGCGCGTGCGCGGAAAACGTCAGCGCGGCGAGAGTGTAAAAAAGCAGTTTCATCGTGACCCCGGAATGCGGCAGTGATAATGGGACTGTACACCGCTTCATCACAGTTGAGCATCATGAAGATTTCTCGGCATCGTTGTCCTCCTTCGGGGTAATTGTGAGCAAGTACGGATACCATCAACAATCATCAAGCGGAGTTGTCATGTCTCCCGCAGGGGCGACATCATGCAGCCTAGGGCGTAAGCCCCAGGTTCAAGAGCACCGAACACCCGTGCCCTGCAAGGGCGGCCTAAACCGACCAAGCGCCCCAAACGCCCACCCGTTAAGCCGCCCCGTCAGGGCTCCCCATTAACCTCGCCCTCCAACCCTGGGCTCACGCCCTGGGCTACATTAAGCCGCCCCTTTGGGGCTGAAATAAG
>JBAXUS010000205.1:0-10604 GCA_037129555.1 Planctomycetota bacterium | reverse complement strand
GTCTAGGTTCGAATCCTAGTCCGGAAATCACTTCAGAAACAACACAACCACCCTCCTCGTCATCGCTTACAACAACGTCGTCAGTCCCTGTTTTTTGCTGTGCCACACCGGTGCCACACGCCGCAGAGTCCATCTGCTGGCGCATGTATTTATGCGCGGCGTCCGCGGCGGCACGTACGCGCTCCGGCTTCGCCTTCGCATAGACCTCCATCGACATTGCTGCTGAGCCGTGTCGAGCCAGTTCCATGACCGTTTTGAGGTCTGCGCCGGACTCAATCACGGCGTTGATATAGTTGACGCGGAAGCTGTGGAACGTGGCCTTCCCGTCGCTTGTCTTGCGGCAGATTTTCGCTGCATCGAAGTCGTTGGAGAGGTGATCACTTGTGGTGTTTTTCTTCGGCATGTCCAAGAGTGAATCGTCGGGAGTTTTGTGTTTACAATACGCCGCCAATTCATCGGCCAGTTCGCGATCGATCGGTTGCCGTGCATCCTTTCGGTTTTTCGTGAAGTCTGCCGCCAACGGCAGCGACGGACCAAATAAATCCAAGCTTCGGACCGTCAGGGAAGCACATTCCGAGAGGCGGTAGCCAGTGGCCAAAGCCGTCCTGTACCAGAGCTGACGATGCGGCGGTGTGACCGCCAACAATTTCAAAACCTCTTCCGGCGTCATCGCCCGATGCGGGCAAGTCGGGCGGATGTCGAAGCGTGACATTGACTGAAGCGGGTTTCGCGCCAAATAGTTGCGCTTTACCGCCCAATAACACATGGCCGTTAAAGCCTCGACATGCCCGGCGACGGTTTTCGCACTTCGGTTTTTCAATGTTTCCCGCGCCCGCTGCTCCACCTTTACAACATCGATGTCGGCCAGACTGGTCAGATGAAGTTCATCGATCCATTTGGCCAGAAAACGACGGCGATTATCAGCGAGCATTTTCGCCCACGGACGGCCACCACGACCTCCCTGCGCGTTTCCCCACGCAAGATATTCGGACACGACTTCACCAATCGGTTTGTTTCGGTTCTGGAGAAAGGCTGGCGGCGCTTCCTTTTCGCCCTTGCGAATCGCCCGACGTTCAGCTTCAACACTGCGGGCGTGGTCCAACGTCTTCTGCTTGTCGGGCCACCCGACACCTTGAATCCACTTTCCCGAAACATCTTTGTATCGGAAACGCCACTCGGGATAGTTGCGCCCAGTATGCGGGTTTTTCTTTTTGAAAACGTACGCCATTTCACAGTCCTCTCTTTTGTTCCTCGATTTTTCTATCGCGGCGTTCCGCCAGTTGCAAGGCTTCGTTTTGAAGTTTCTGAAGATGCTCGACAATCTTTCCCGCCAGCCAGACGTGACGCCCCATGAATGTAAACGGGCGCGGAAGTTCCCCGCGACGGACTGCACGTTGGATCGACTTCTTGCAACGGCCCAAAATCAACGCCAAGGCGGTTACGTCCAAATGGGCATTAGGCACCATGTAGGCGAGATCAGAACAGATGCCTTCGGGTGGATTTTCAAGGTTCATTTTCGGTGCCCTCGTTAAAACTTCCTCTTTGCCGCGACCGGTCGATTTGTTCATTTGCCGTACTGCTCCGCGAGCCGGGCGTCGCACGCCAACGGCAGGCCCGTTGCCCAAGCCGGCGGCGTGCGCATTTCGCGCTTCACGTCGGCCAACGCGGCCTCCGCATTCAGCTTTGGAACCTCGAAGACACTTTCATCATGCGTGTGCCAGAGAACCTTCAAGTCCAAACGTTCGAGCCTCAACATGCTTTCCACGAACAGATCGCGGGCCGTGGCCTGGACCACGTTCTCAGCGATCTTCCCGCCGTAGAAGGGAATGTTGGCGCCGTACACAATGGCGGGGCCGCTGCACTCGAATTCATCCACGTCGCCCCACTCGTTTAAGAACTGCCGAGTTCCCTGGTGATCGACCAAGCGGATGTCGGGATAATGGAGCACGCGGCCGGACGGCAGTTGGAGGTTCAAGGTGGTCCCCTCAACCCAAAAGATCATGCCGTTCAGCTCGCGGCGTTGACCGTTGATGGCGTCAACAACAGCGCCTTCGAGGCCGCGCCAGAGTCCGAGGATTTTGGAGTATGTCGAGCGGTAGGAACGTACAATCTCGTGGAAGATTTGTGGCGTCAGGATGCCCTGATCGAAGAGCGGAACCAACATGGGGTCCTGGCGCAATTGAATCATGAACGTCAGCGCGCCCATTCCGAATCCCAGCCCGAGAACAGCACGTTTGCCGAGCTGCCGGTACGCCACGAGTTGTTCTTTGGTCTCAGGCGAATCGTCATCACGGACGGGCCGGACGCTGCAGCGGAATGTCTGGCTGGCAAACTGACAGTACACGTCCTTGGATTTGTCGAGGTCGTAATTGCTGAACTGCTGCAACAGGTCCGTCTGCCCGGCGATCCAGGCGATCACCCGCGCCTCGATTTGGGAGAGATCGACCGTGATGAAGACACAGTCGTCGTGGGGTATCAAGAGGCGGCGGATTTTTGCACCGATACCCTTCTTTGCAATGTTCTGAATGTTCCAGCCATCGGCACCGGCAAAGCGACCGGTGCGGGCACCATAGTAGGCGAGTTGAATTTTCAAGTCGCCCGCCGCGATGGCAACCATCTTCTCCATCAAGACCAACCGGGCAATGTGTGTGATGAGGCTTCGGACACCCAAGCGGGCCTGCGCGAGCACTTTGACAACAGGATCGTGGTCGTTTTCATAGGACTGCATCGCCTCGTCCGTCTTGGCGCAGGCGGGAATCTCACCGTTGCGCCCCGGCTTTGTCGGAAGCACTCGGCCCGTTCGCGCCAGTTCCATAGACAACCGCTCTGCGAATTTCTTATTGCTGTTGATGAACTTCATCGTCACATCCGCGGACGCCAAGAGCTTTTCAATCTCCTGGGTGATTTCGCCGCGCAACGTGACCAAGCCCACTGTGTCCACCTTGATTCCGCGTTCGGTGAACAGCCGCATGGTGTGCAGCATCAAGGGTATTTCGATTGCCGGGCGCGTGATCTTCGGCTTGTACAACTGAAGAATTTCGTAGGTGATTTCCAAATCGTTGAACGTGTACGCCTCCAGCTTCATCCACTGCTCCGCGGTCAGCTCCACCACGCCCGACATGAAGTCAAGATCACCCTTCTTGATCTTCAGATCATGCTTAAGGGCCAGCGCCTCCAGGCTCGCGCTCTCGCCGTCGCCGCCGTCCTTGCGGCCGTTGATTTGGTACGCGAGCCACATCGTGTCGAGAAAGTTCGCCGGCGAGATGTTGAACTTCATTTTGAGGATCGACAGATCGAACGCACCCTTGTGGACGACGATAATGGCACCTTCCAGACGCGGGCCGTACTGCTGCTGCAGTTCGCGCAGGGCGCGTTCGGGATCGACACGGAGCACTTTCCGGGCGTCAGCATGGCGGATGCCGAAGCCATGGATTTTGAATCGAGCGTCGCCGATGTATTCAATGATGCCGAGCTTCTTCAGCGAATAGGCGGAGTCGAAGTACGTTTCAAAATCAATCACGATTTCAGGCTTAGACATTTTTAGAATTCTCCGTTTCAAAGATGTTGCTGATCACGTCATCGGCGGCCGAATCAGTCGCCGGGGTTTCTTTCTGGACGCGTTCGGTGGAGATCACCGGAGGCGAGTTGCTGGTGACGGTAGTTGCCGCCGGTTGCTCCGTTCCAGGAATCGCGGGAAGTTCTTCGTTGATCTGCTCCTGTCCGCGCATCGTCGGGACACCGCTTTGGAACCGCATGGCCCACTTAACGCCATGAATTTTGATTTTCAATTGGATCGGTGGATCGATGATCCCAAGCACATCATTCCACGGATGCGCTTCAAGATTCGACTGTGCAATCCGGCGGGCGTGCTTTATATCGTCCGCGTCGTCCAGCGCGACAAACGCAGAAACCAATTCACGCGCTCGTGGGGTTTGCAGATCAACCCAACCCCGCTTGAACGACGGATCGCCGGAGAGTAACAAGCGCTGCCCATCTTCTCCGCGGGCATGGCGGTAGAGATCGCGGAGAAGTTCAACGTCAACGCCGTCGTCACCGGCGTCCAGGAAACTGAGTCCGAGCGCGTCAGCAACGCAGCGCGGGGAATTACAAGAAGCGGAAGTTGTGTTCACGGCAGGTTCTCCAAACGTGAGTCAAAACACTGTTCGCGGCACGAGCGTTTTCCGGTGCGCGGTCACGCCAAGCAGCGGTGTCGCCGCCCGAGGTCATGGCCCAATTGGGAACCTTGCGGTGCAGGCGGACATGGCGTGTGCGGCGCACAAACTCCGCGCTCGCAATGAGGAAATCGGGGAAGCGCACGCACGGGAAGAAGAAGGCCGCATGACACGGCGTGTGGATGCGGTGGTTCTGGTACAACGGGCGCCAATCCACGACCGCACCGATTTGCAATATCGAACTGAGCTTCTTCGCGAGGCCGCTGATTTTTCCGAACTCATCGAAGACCAGGAAGCGATGTCCGGCAGCGAGCAACATGCCGATGTTTCGCATGAACGCTTCAGGATTGTCATCGAGTTGGACTTTGATCGCGTCTTCGCCGACAACGCTGGCCGCCAGGCGGATCGTCTCACCTTTGGCCGCACCGCTCGGGCCGGCTGCGCAGAGCATGGCAGGCGGTCCACTGCCGGCTTCGGCGCAAATTGCGGCGGCGATGCACCCCTTTAAGTAGCGCCGATCCAAGAGAGGAAAGGACTTTTCAAAGTGAGCGAACGCGTCGTCTTCAGGCAGAGGATCGGCAAGCAACTCGATCTTGTGTTTCTGCTTCGGCAGCGCCGGGACGGGAATGCTCAGTTCGTCGTTTGTGAAGGTGATGCCCTTATAAGGGCGCAGCGGGGTGTAGCCAGACGGCACACGGTTTTTCACCTGCGAACGGCGAACACCGTTGATCTTGATCTTCACATCGCCGTCTTTTCCAGTCTTCAGCGTTTGGCAGTATGGCAGTCCGTCGGCAGCGTCGTTGTCCATCGTGGTCACTTCAAGCGTTTTCGCGTTCAGCCAGACGCCGGGACCGCGCAAGAAGTCGAGATCACCATTGAACACATTCTTGACACGCGGATCGTTGGAACCATATTCCGCTTCCAGTGTTTTGAGATAGGCTTCGCGCAGGAGACGCGTACCAATGTTGGGATAGATATGGCCGAGGTGGAGCGCGGCGTGGGTCCAATGCACTCGATTCCCGACGAGGTGGTCGAACACCGTCGTATCGTTGCCGATGATCGCGCTGTATGGAACGAAGCCCGGCGCGAGTGTGTCGCGATATGCGATTCCACGGTTTGCGCAGCGGTGACAGAAAACGCCATTTTCCAAGACTACAACACATTTCTTGGCACCGGATTCAACGTGCGATTCAATCGGGCATTGATCATGGTCGTACCGGCCGCCGCTGACCATTCCCAGCTTTTCAAGCGCTTGCACACGCAGTTCGGGGGTGAGACCGCCCACCATTCTGAATTTGAAATCCGCGCTCGGGTCGGTGTCGTTGAAAATGACAGGGCCGCAAACCGCGCCGGGCTTGTCGCTGCGCGCAGTCAACGGGTGACGCGTACAGGTCAGCAGCTCAACGTTGAACGCAATGGGCACGCTGAACGCAGCCTTAAGAGCACGGGCGCGGTGGTATGGGCCAATGAAGACGAGCTTATAGCCCTTTCCATGTGAAACCCATTGCACATCCGGCAGGGGATTGACAGCGCCCATATGCGCCGTGAGTTCTTCATCCGAAGGCGGCTGACTCCAGTGGTGGCAATCAATGTCAACAATCGTGATCTCCGCGCCGGGCAACGCTTCAATCACGGTGTCAGGCTGTGTTGGCGAGGTCTCCAGAACCTTGCGGAGATCAGGATTTTCGAGAACATCGAAGCGATCGCGATCGTCAAACTGCCGCCCGATCCGAATGTTCCCCTTCAAATTGAGATGCTTGGGCGTCGTGGAGGACGGTGGGGAATTGGCGACCAACGAACCAACACCGTCAGGCGTGTGGGGCGCGGGCGCTGTTGCTGTCGTCGAAGTGTTGGCATCCCCGTCTTTTCCATTGCTGGACACGGGCGGTTCAGATACAATCATTGCGTAGTTCCTCAAATTGAGCGCGCACTTTGCTTCCCGGCGAGGCGCGCTCGATTTTTTTATTTCTTCAACTTTTCCCATGAGACTGATGCGTTTTTGAAATTTCCACGATTCACCAGCGCCCCAATTTCATCCCCGTCGAACCGCACGGTGTGTCCATCTGGCAGGATGTAATGAGGCAGCAACCCTCGGCGGGCAAGGCGTTCAGCTTTACCCAACGGCCAAAGAAAAATTGAATCGATTGCTTCTGGTGAAACCAATTTCATCTGCATTCTGTCTCCCTTAAACTCAGGGAAACACGCAGGAAATCGAAAGGTTTGGAGAGGTTTGGTCAGGTATTGTAGGGTTGCAGATGAGACTTAATTCGCGCGCTTTTTAATATGGCCGCCAATATCTGGCAAAACTTTTCGGCTGCCGCGCCCGTAAGCAAATTCGTTTTCAATCGTTGCGCGTGTGTTCACTTCCTCTTCCGTACGACGCGCCTCAACGTCGGTCAGCAGATTCCACCAAGTGACCAATTTTGGAATCTCGACAATCGGTTTTTTACCTATACCGGGAAATTGTATTGGAGAATCACCGCGTTTGTGACAGAGGCGTTTCAATGATCGTGATTGTTCAATTGAATACGGCACGCCGACTGCCTTGAAAATTTCCTTATATCCAGTCGCATAGCTCTTGGCCGCAGGCGCAGCCGGCGTCTCGCCGAATTCGGAATAGGCGAGCTTTTGCAAATGAAAATAGTGGACACAACATTCTTTTTCGTTCGCATGAACAACAAACGTGTCGTAGGGCGACGAGCTTGAGCCGTCCGCCAACTCGACCCACCGGTCCTCATATCCTCGCCAATCGAGATCGTGGCCGCGCTGGCCAAGATCGAAAAGCGCGGTGACGAAAGCCGCACGCCCAGGCGACTCCACGGGCGGAACCCCAGGGGCATATTGCTCCAGAATACCGTTTGCACGGCGCATCTCTTCGCGACCATTACGCGCAGCTTTGCCGCGTTCTTTGCGTTCTGTTTTTTTCATCGGATAAACCAAAATGAAGGTTCAATTCGTGTGTCGAATATTTTGCAATTGCACAAACGATAACGCATGAGTGGTTTCCGTCCAGCACCGGGATTGAGCCTCTCACCATCCTATCCAATGCGATCATTCTATTCACTCCGTCCGGCACGTTGGGCATAACTAACAGCACCGTCACACCCAGATCCGGCACGTTGGGCACGTCCAGCACGTTATTCTCAAACAGTTTCAAAAATATATACGCTTACACGGGAATCCAGACCATAGAAACCCGCGAGCACGGCGCAAGAGCGTGGGATAAGAATTGAAGCGGAATTTGCGTGCCCAACGTGCCCAACGGGCGCAGCCAAGGAACCAGCGCTGCCCAGCGGTGCCTAACGAAGAGCCGTGCTCGGTGGCATTTTGCTTCGGCAATGGATCACGAACCCACGTCACTTCCAACCCGCCGTGTCGTTGGCCTCGAAATAGAAGTCGGCGATTTCCGTTTTCAATAGCGAAACGTGGCCCTCTAATGACTTCCCGCGCCGCTTGTGCTTCACCGGCAAAAACGCCTGAGCGTCGTCCACGGGTCTTCATAATGTTGTCCGGGGTTTTCAATTCAGCGCGGATCGCTCCGGTCATGACCAAGGTCACGGCTGTCTCTGGGTCGAGCAGCGCCACCAGTTTGCATCCCAATTCCGTCGATGCTTTGAGCGCATTCTTCGTGCCGGACAGCGGGATGTGCAGCCGGTCCTGGGGCAAGGCACCGGCGTTCTCGGTGCGGCATTCACTCACCATTCCATGCCCGGAATGTATGTGAGCTATAGCGACAAAGATGGCCGCGTCAAGGGCTACGACAGGCCGATGTGATGGCTCAACCGGAGTGGACTTACCACCCTTTCTGCTCGGACCTGACCTACATTAACCTGGGTTAGAATGGTATAGGAAGTACGGTTATGACGTGGACTTGACGGTAACAACAGACCCGACCATTACGACATTTTAACAAGCTGTCATCCCCTTCAGATAGTCAAGAAAACTACAGGGCAACGCGCATCAGAACCGTTGATCGGTGGGCAACCGGGCGCTGATGAAGGAGCCACGCAGAGGCGATCTCATCCGGGTGCAACAGGCCCCGAACCCATTACCAAACCACGAGCGCATCGAGTACGTGAGGGCCATCGAACCCAATACCGAAGGAAGGTCGGAGTTGTCAACATTTTTGTTTAGAAATCCGGGAAAAGCTCGATTGAATGTGTGCCCCGTAAGGTCACCACAGGCGTTTTTTCGGAGGACGACCCGCTTTGCGTGGCGCGGGAAACTTGCTCGAAAACGCAAACCGTAGCATCTCTGCTGGGTCTTGCAACGCCGCGTCATACCACTCGGCGATCTGCTTTTGCCGCCGCCATCCGCCACCGCATAACGCCTGTGCCAAATCACGTACCGGATCTACCGGCGGAGTCTCTGGCTTTGATGGCACGGGCGGTGGTTCAGCCGCTTCCTTCCCGGCCTGAAACTGATCCTGCCATAGCTGAATGAGCGCGGTGACAGCCTCGGCGATCATCGTGTCGCTGCCCAAAGCGAGACTGCGATGCAACGTATATCCCGCTGATTTATTGAACTCTCGATAACGCAGCCGATACGATTCAAGTCGGTCGGCACCACTGTGGAATTGAACGACGCCCTGACGTTCCAGAACCGGCCGCAATGCTTCCAGTTCCGAGCGTAATTCAGCCAGTATGATGTGCGGGCGATCAGCCATTGGCCGCCTCCGCACGCGACATGCTGTCGATCCTGACAACCTTGCCGCGCCCATTGGGTTTCTGCGCGGGCTGACTGAGCGCCAATGTGTGTTGCACCGTGGCAACCGTCTTCGCGAGCAAGATGACCCGGTCTTCAAGCCGGGCGAGGCGGGGAAATTCTTCGTTGACGAGACCTTCGCTCGGCCCCAACAAATACTTTTCGCTTCTCGCATCGTGTCGCATTTCTTGGCGAATCCGCGCCTGTGACCACAGCAGCAATTCGGCGTCGAACGCCAGCATCTGCCCCAACACAGCGTTGATCACGCCAGCCGGGCCGCCGTTGTCCGCGTACGACTGGATAACCCGGCGTACCAGTTCGGGTTTCTCGTTGCCAATGAACGCCATGCCCGCATCCGTGGACAGAGCATCGACGACACCGTTCACATCGCCGGCATCGGCCATCGCCAAAACTTCGTCCCGGATGGACAGCGGTTTGGTCTTTGGCTTTGTTGTTTCGCGGTCGGTTGACATGCGTTTCGAGCCTCCAAATGTGGCCGGATTATAACCCAAAATCAGCCGAGAAAGAAGTCGTTGAATACACTTCTATAAGACATTACAGGTGCTTAATAAACGACCCATTTCACGTTACAATACACAGTGTCTTGAGTGCTTTTTATTGGTTATTGCCGATCATGCCGTTCGTGCCAGCGCGCTTCGCTTTTGCGCCGGTTCGACCGGTGCACCCACCCCTACTCCGCCCGTATCCCCGCAGTTTCCCGCCATCCCACTCACCCCGCGCCTGGCACAAACGGCTTCGGCTTCATTGCGGAGTCCAAACATGAACACCAAACCTGTCGTCCAATCCTGTCCCACGTCCGAAGAAATCGAAAACCGTTTCAACGCCATTTGGCCGGAGCTTCAGAGCCGGGCGGTCGCCATGTCCAGACGTTATGCCCTCGACGATGAAGAATCCGAAAGCGAAGCGCTGGCTTCGATGGCCGCGAATTTCACTTTGGCTGCCCGCCGTGGAAAGTGGTTGCTTCCATCCATGTTGGCGCATTACGCGGCGATCCGTTTGCGTGTCGGGCGTACCCTGGTCGGTAATTGCGTGAATGATCCGCTCAGCGTTTTGTGTCGCATCAAAAACAAGTCCACGGCCCTGACGTTTTCGCATTTGCTTGCGGTCAAACGTGGGCGCAACGAACCACCAGCAATGTCCAAACGCCTGACGGAAGCGTTGACCAGCAGCATTCGTGAAAATCCGGCGGAGTGCTGTGCAACGAAACTCGATTGGCAAACTTTCGTTGCAACCCAGCCTGAACGCATCCAACGCATACTGGCCGGCCTCGCCGAAGGATACAGCCGGTTGGAAATGGCGAAGCTGATCGGTGTGTCCGCGTGCAGAATCACTCAACTGATGGATCGTGTGAAACTGTCGTTGGTGGAGTTCTTTGCCGAACCGGTCGTCGCGTGATCGAATGCGAATTGGACACCACGAGTCCGGGTAGAGAGGAGGATTCGATGAATTGGAAAATTGTCGTTGCGGCTGCCGTAGCCGCACTTTCTGTTGTCCTGAAAGAAATTGAAGACGATGCCCTTTAACGTTTTGGGTGCCGGGGTGCGCAAGTGCTCCGGCACCAGCACGATTGTTTTTAGCTATCCGCTTCCATTCGGAAGTCTGAACTTGCGTGCGGATAAACTCGGTTGGATACTGGATCAAAAGTAAATTTGAAAAGTCTCGGCGTTTGTTTTTGAAATGTTTCACAGGGCTGCGTTCAAAAATTGG
>JBAXUS010000204.1:0-10618 GCA_037129555.1 Planctomycetota bacterium | reverse complement strand
GAGTTCGATCCGTTCGGCGATTTCGATTTGCTCTTCGGCGCGTCGAAACTCGGCTTGAAAATCGTGGACGTTCCGATCCGTTATCGGGAACGCATTTACGGTGAAACACAAATCAGCCGTTTCCGCCACGGTTGGATGCTGTTGAAAATGTGCGTCGTCGGGTTGCGACGATTGAAGATGCGATAGCGAGATCGCATACTCATTTGTAATTGCGATTTGGGCGCGGACGACGATACTTAAGCCTCGTTCGGTTACTCAAATTTGAACGCGAGGAAATGCAATTCGATGCGCGTCACACTGATGGTTCCCTGCTTTGTCAATCAGTTCTACCCCAAGGCCGCGATGGCGATGGTCGAGGTGATCGAGCGCCTCGGTCACACCGTCGAATTTCCCGAAGAATTCACGTGCTGCGGTCAACCGCCGTTCAACTCCGGATTCTGGGACGAGGCGCGCCCGGTCGCGTGCCAGGCGCTCCAGAATTTCAGCGATGCAGAAGTCATTGTCGGTGGCTCCGGTTCGTGTGTGGCGATGATGCGGGTCTTTACGCCTGAACTTTTCAAAGGCCGCAAAGAAGAGCAACTCGCGCGTGAGGTCGCATCAAAGACGTTCGAGTTCTCCGAATTTCTCGTCAACAAATGCGGCGTGACCGACGTGGGCGCGCGCTTCCCGGCGACAGTCACATTTCACGATGGTTGCCACGGCCTGCGTGAATTGGGCATCAAGAAACCAGCGCGTGAACTCCTGAAAAACGTCAAAGAGTTGACGCTCGTCGAAATGACCGAAGCGGAAACCTGCTGCGGTTTCGGCGGGACGTTTGCCGTTAAATTCCCGATGATTTCGACGTCGATGGGCGAAGTCAAATGCGCCTCGATCTGCGCCACGAATGCCGAGTACGTCGTATCAAATGATTCGAGTTGCCTGATGCAGATTCAAGGTGTGCTCGACAAGCAAGGCAAGCCCATCAAGAGCATGCATCTGGCTGAAGTGTTGGCGAAACAATAGCGCCCGATCAACCCGAAACCCGAAACGCGAAACAAAATTCGATGAATGCAACAGTCTCCAGTTTTTTAAAAGACGCCAAGCGCGTCTCAGCGGATTTGCGGCACCGCTCGCTGATTCAGAACGCGCTCAAAGGCTACCTCGTCAAACGCGACGAGAAGAAGGCGCAGTTCCAGGATTGGCAGCACGCGCGTCAGACGGCGGCTGAAATCAAATGGGACGCGATCAATCATCTCGATAAATACCTCGCCCAATTCGCCGACAACGCTGAAGCGAACGGCGCGAAAGTGTTTTGGGCCAGCACGGCGGACGAAGCGCGCGAGTACATTCTCGACGTGGCGAAGAAGCATAACGTCAAATCGATCATCAAATCTAAGACGATGACGGGCGAAGAAATTCATCTCGGTCAAGCGCTCGAAAAGGCGCACATCCGCGTCGTCGAATCCGATCTTGGTGAATTGATCGTGCAACTGCGAGAAGAGCCACCTTATCATATCGTCTTCCCGTCGATGCATCTGTCACGCCACGAAATCAGCGATCTGTTCCAAAAGAAACTCGGCTCCGAACCGACCGACCAGCCTGAAGAATTAACGATGATCGCGCGTCGGGCGATTCGCGGGGAATACATCAAAGCCGACATGGGCATCAGCGGCGCGAATTTCGCCGTCGCTGAAACGGGCATGATTTCGATCACCGAAAACGAAGGCAACGCGCGGTTGTCCACCGGTCTGCCGAAGGTTCACGTTGCGATCTGTGGCATCGAAAAAATCGTTCCGCGCATGGAACACCTCGCATTGTTTTTACCGATGCTGGCGACCGCCGGGGCGGGGCAGGCGTTGACGTGTTACAACAGTTTGATCGGTGGGCCGCGACAACGTGGCGAAGTCGACGGCCCTGAAGAATTTCACATCGTCCTGCTCGACAACAGCCGCTCGGCACTGCTCGCCGATCCCGAGCAACGCGACGCGCTGCACTGCATCCGCTGCGGTGCGTGTTTGAACGTCTGTCCGATTTTTAAAAACGTTGGAGGTCACACGTACGGCACAACATACTCGGGACCCATCGGCTCGGTGATTACACCGCATCTGCGCGGGCTGCAACAGTGGAAACATCTGTCGCAGGCGAGCAGTTTGTGCGGCGCGTGCACGGAGACCTGCCCGGTCAAAATCAATCTGCATCACCACCTCTTGCACAACCGCCGCAATGCGGTGTCGGAGAGCGCACCGTTCATTGAGAAGATCGCGATGAAAATCTTCGCTCAAGTTGCGACGAAGCCAAAGCTCTTTGAGATTCTGTCCGTCCTCGCGCGCTTCGGTGATTTCTTTTTGGGACTGGTCCGCAACACAGTGCTTGATCCATTGGGCGCATGGACGAAGACGCGCTCGTTCCCGAATTCGGCTCCGAAGAATTTCAAAGAAATGTGGCGCGAACGCGCGGCTAAGAAAGAGGAGGCGAAACGATGATCACCGGACGCGAAGCCATCCTCGGTCGCATTCGAGAAGCACTCAAACTTTCAGCACCCATGCCTGGCGATCACGGCCCGTCAACTGACGCAGTTCCCGTCCACTCACACGGCCCCGCTGGAAGCCCTGCTGAAATTCGCGATTGGCTGCCATCCGTCGGAAAAAATTGGGAAGAAAACGCACAGCTCTTCGCGCGCAATTCGGCGGATTTGAAGACGACATTTTTACGCGTCCCAACAGTGGCCGCTGCGCATCAGGCATTGAAAGAATTGGCCGCGTCCGAGAAGTGGGCGCGCGTGGCGTTTCATCAGACTCCATTGATCAGCGGCGCAGTTTCATCGTTGGGATTGACATCGTTTGAAACGAAAGCCGATTACGACGTGAACGAATTGGAACGCTGCGATGTCGGCATCTCGGCCTGTGACGCATTGATCGCTCAGACCGGCACGATCTTGTTGACGGCAACGAGCGGTGGCGGGCGAGCGTTGTCGGTTCTGCCGCCGCATCACGTCGTCATCGCGACGCGCGATCAACTGCTCCCGGATTTGTCGTCCGGATACGAACTGCTCGCGCGCGTTTACGGCAAGGCGTATCCGAGCTTCATCACGCTGATCACCGGACCGAGCCGCACGGGCGACATCGAGCGCATTCTGGTCCTCGGCGCACACGGTCCGAAGAAGCTGACCGTCGTGCTGATCGAAGAATAGGAGTGCGCGTGGCCGAACAGATTTGGGCCGTTGTCACCGGCGCGTCGTCAGGAATCGGGGCCGCGATTGCGGAACGGCTTGCTACTTTGAAGTGGAACGTGATGCTCGTGGGCCGGGACGTTGCGACTCTTGAAGCAGAAGCTGAGACGATTCGAAAAGCCAGCGCGGTCGAGACGCTGATTATTTCCGCTGATCTTTCGACGCAAGCCGGGATCGACCGCGTGAAGCAAGTAGTCTCCGAAAAATCACTCACGATCCGAGCACTCGTCAATAACGCCGGATTTGGAATTCACAGTCCGTTTGTTGATTCTAATTCGGCAGATGAAACACGGATGATCGACTTGCAATTGAAGACTATGATCGATCTGACGAAAGCGTTTTTGCCGGGCATGATCGCTGCGAAGTCCGGACGCATTTTGAACGTCGCGTCAGTCTACGCATTCAGCCCGGTGCCGAATCAAGCCGTATACGCTGCATGCAAAGCGTTTATGTTGTCGTTCTCGCGAACGCTCGCACTTGAATTGCATGGGACCGGCGTGACGATTTCAGTTCTCTGTCCGGGCATCACGATGACGCGTTTTCGGTCGAGCGCCGGGATGAAGGAAAAGAAGTCGTCGTTTTCGATGACCTCCGAAGCTGTTGCCGAGATCGCTGTGCGCGGCATGTTGAACGGAAAATTCACGATCGTGCCGGGATGGCATAATACGCTGTACACAGTGATGGCGCGTTGTGTTCCAGCGGAAGTGTTGGGACAATTTACACGCTGGTTTAATCGCAAGCGGGGTCTGGCGGAGCGATGATACTTTTGCTATACTTACCGCGTTATGTTAACCGATAAAATTACTGCACCAAACTCGTCGGATTCACTGAATCGCCCGGCACAACCATGGCGTTATTTCTGGTGGTTCCTGATCACTATAATCGTCGTCTGGCAAGCCACGATCTGCGTTCGCAATGCTCGTTTGAATCCAGCCAAGCCCGATAAAGTTTCGGATTTCACCGCGTTTTATGGAGCGGGACAACTCGCATTGCGCGGGCAAAATATCTACGATTTCAAAAATTCCGAGATCTCGCGTCGTCCGTATTTGTATCCGGCCACGTTCGCTATTTTTCCGATGATGCCGCTGGCGCTCATGAAACACAACACGGCGCTCGTGGTGTTCGTCATCCTGAATTTCATGTTGTTCTTCGCCACGCTGTGGCTGTTGCGCGACGTCATGTGGCGACTGATTCCACAAACTGCCCCGCCGCTTGAAACCTCGCGCTGGATGCAGTGGCTGCGCCATCCGGATTCCGGCGTGATGCTCGCAGCCGTCATCTGCCTGCGTTTCGTCATGTCCAACATGCGCCATGGAAACGCAAACATGTACGTCGCGTTCGCGCTTGCGCTGGGATTGTGGTTGATGTTGAAACGTCGCACCGCGCTGTTTGAAATATCCAGCGGCCTCGCCATCGCACTCGGCACCGCGATCAAAGTCACGCCGGGATTATTTGGATTGTATTTGCTGTGGACGTGGCGGCCCTGGGGCATGCTCGGCGGCGCGTTGGGCCTGGTGTTTTTCATCATCATCGTCCCAGCCATTCCGCTGGGATTCACGTATTCGATGGACCGTTTTTGGGAATACAAGAACCACGTTGCATCCGCAGCAACTGGTGAGGACGCGGAGGACGATCCCATTGGTCACGACGGCGGTGCGGATCAAAAGCAATTGGAAGGCGGTATTTCGTTGCGCGGAATTTGCATGCGCTATATGACGCCGCGCGCGATGAAATTTGTCTTCCCCGATAAGACAACAAAGTTGTATTACGCGAATATCGTCACCTTGCCCGAAAACACCGCACGAAACGTGTGCCGCGCTGGTGAACTGATCCTGCTGGCGTTAACTGTGTTTTTGACAATGCGAAAAATCGCGCGGACTGACCCTGCGGGGATTGCACTGAGTTGGGGATTGACGGCCAACGCGATGCTATTGATTTCGCCGCTCACACGCAAAGCTCACGTTTGCTCATTCCTCATCACCGCCGTCGTAACAATTGCGCTGATGCAACAAAACAGAATCACCGGTCGCGCGCGAACGTTTTGTATCGCCACGCTCGCCGCGCTGTGTTTCCAAGGCGCGATATTTTCCGTCGAAATCATCGGGAAATTGAACAGTGATTGGCTGCAAGGAATAGGCGTCGGCTTCTGGCTCCTACTCGCCACGTTCGCATCTACCGCATGGGCACTGTGGAAATTGGAACAGGTACGAGACTGTTAAAATAGTTTCGTGCACGTGACCGTTATTCGTCCCCGTTATGTTGCCAATATTTTTTGGACAGAATACTACTCAATCGCGGATAAATTGCTCTTTCCGCCTTCTTAATCTGCTGTTGAGAAATTTCCGTCAAGTCGCCAATACGGTGCTGAAAAAACGCAAGCATCTGTTTGTTTAGTTCCGATCCTCGTTCAGTTGTTACTGTTTCCGATTTCTGCCAGAGACCGTGAAGGAATTGTGCCCGGATTTTCAATTCCGGCTCATTAAGCTTTTCTGAAAGCACAACTAGAAATTCTTCGTACTTCTTAACAACTAATGAAGGCACTGCTTTAGTATTACGATGGCCCATAAAAATGGAAATCCATCCATCAACCGCCCTTTCGAATAATTCGCGACGCTGATCGATACTCATCGGATTTCTATTCTCCTTTAATCACATTTGCTCCGGGGAACGCGAGTGGCCCTCTCTGAAAAGGCACCCGAAGAAACGGGGCCGTGCACGAGACTATTTAAATAGTTTCGCGAAAGACCTTGTTATTCCATTGCCTTTTATTTTTGTTCCTTCACAGCGACGGGTGTCCAAAACGCATCGAGGATGCTCTTGAGCCTTGCGACTTCTTCAGGCTTTTGAGTCGCGAGATTCGTCGCTTCGCTCGGATCGGCTTTGAGGTCGAAGAGTTCTACAGTCGCAGGCGCGGCGGCGCGTTTCATGCCGGGTGCGGCGGCTCCGGGAATCAGCAACTTCGACCATCCGTCAATGACCACGCGCGCCGTTAAACTTGCAGCCGGTTGAGCGAGGTCTTCGATGTCGTGCGTGTAGGCTTCGACGAAAATTGATTTGCGTGCGACCATCGCGGCGTGGTCGAGCATGTTGATTCCCGGCAACTCGCGCGGCACGGGCAGTCCGCAGATCGTGAGAATTGTTGGGACAAAATCGACAATCGATGCGAGCGTTTCGTCATCGCGTTGCGGCTGCGGTTTACCGGGCTTGCGGACGAACATCGGTGTTCGGATGCCCAATTCATACGGCGACAATTTCGCGCGCATTCCCGGCATTCCTTTCGCCGCGTCCCAACCATTGTCAGCGAGATACACGATGGCAGTGTTCTCGGTGAGATTATTCTTGGCGAGATACGCATTGAGTTCGCCGACCGTTTCGTCGAACCATTCGACCATCGCGTAGTACGCTTCCGCTTTCGGCGTCGGGCCTTTACCTCGGTATTTCGCCAGCAAACGCTCGGGCGGAGTGTGCGGATCGTGCGGCATCATCGGCGCGTACCAGATGAAAAACGGTTTGCTTTGTTCGCGCGCGTTTTCAATGAAATCAAAAATCGGCTTGATGCCCTGCCGCCCAATCTTCAATCCCGCGTCGCCATGCCGCCCAGCCGTGTCAGTCATCCCAGCCGAAAATCCCGCTTCGGCGTACGTCGTGTTCCACAGCTTTCCAGTTTGAAACGTCAGATACCCGGCATCGCCCAATGCCTTGGGCAACAGCAGTCCGTTGCTTCGCAATTTGTCGGCGAGCGGTGTGCGCGGATCGCCCTTCTTGGTGTGCGCCAAATCATTCCCAGTAATGCCATGCGCATGCGGATATTTTCCAGTCAACAAACAGGCCAGCGACGGAGAACAGACCGGCATGACGTACCCGCGTGTGTACAACTGGCTCTCGGTCGCAAGCTTGTCAATGTTCGGCGTCCGAACATTTTTGCTCCCCATAAATCCATAATCAGTATAGCCCTGATCATCAGAGATAATGAAAATCACGTTGGGACGGGCGTCCGCTGCGTTCAAAAGATTTCCGGTGCAACAGACGAGCAGGACCACAGCTGCAAACAGCGTGAAAAGGACGTGACGAGAACGGGGCATGGAAGACTCCGAATTTAGGCGATGAATGTGGAGAAACATGGAGCACTATACACCGGGCTTTTACGCCAGTCTCGATTGAATTAACGGACTCTCATCGTGATGTTGATCAATCGCCTGGGCGTTGCGCTTCTCGCCAGCGTTGACACAAGTCGCCAGCTGCATCAGCCCAATGCGGAAACGTGAAACGAAAGCCGTCCGCAGTGAGTCGGCCGGGAATCACGCGGCGACTCTTGAGAACCAGTTCTGATTCAGTGCGCAGGAAAAACGCGCCGAGTTCGATCATCCACTCCGTTGCGGGGAGGCCGATTCGTGCGCCCCATTTTTGGCGCAACACCCGCATGAACTCCGCGTTTGGTTCCGGATTCGGTGCGCAGATATTGACCGGGCCTTGAATTGAATCGCGCTCGATCACGTGGTTGATTGCTCGCACAAAATCGATGTCATGAATCCAGGAAAGATATTGCCGCCCGTCGCCGGCGCGTCCACCCAAACCAAAGCGCACGAGACGGAGTAGCACATCGAAGACGCCGCTAGCATCGGGGCTCAAGACCATTGCCGAACGCAGTAGAACCTTTCGAGTCTGAGGCGTGGCGCTTTCATTCGCCGCACGCTCCCATGCTGTCGCGACATCGATGCTGAAATTCCACGTATCCGGAGCGCCAGGTTCGTTGCCGCCGATGATGCCGTGCGCTTCGTCATTAGGCGCGTCGTATCGGTGCGCGTAGATCGTCGCGGTGCTCATCTGCAACCACACGCGCGGTGGATTTTTTGCGGCTGCAATGGCTGCACCGACAGCACGCGTGGATTTCACTCGCGACTCCATGATCGCCTGTCGTTGCACCGTACCATAGCGGCAATTAACGCTCCGTCCAGCCAGATTGATCACCACATCCGCGCCATCGATTTCACGCGTCCAGTCGCCTGCCGTTTCAGCGTCCCACGCGACAGTGCGCCACGGTGCAGTGCACGGAGTACGACTGAGTACTACGACTTCATGTCCATCCCGAACGAAAGCCCACGCCAAAATCGTCCCGACCTGCCCACTGCCGCCCGGAATCACAATCTTCATCGACGAGCCCTCGTGAACCGAAACGCTACAGTGATCGCGAGCTAGAATTAAAAAGCAAATTCGAAACCACATCCGTTCTGGATGGACTATCACGTCCTCCGAAACGCATACCCGTTCTCCAACCCAAATTCCGTTCCCACACAATCACATCGTGCAAATTCACACTAGCATGCACCCCTGCCTGTGCCCCCACCCCTTTCTTATTCCCACACAATCACTTCGTGCGTACTTTATTATTGTTGTGATATAATATATCGATCAATCGTCAGTCCACCCTTATTTATATAAACGAAAACACCATCCTTCATTTCAACTCCAATTCCAAATAATAAATTATCGTCATGATCACCGATTGCCATTCCATTCAAAAGACAATGTGCCATCGGTCCCGTAGATTTCCTAGTCTATCCCGGTGTATCACGTTCTTCGGTTCACAGAGGGGCTTTTATTTTGTCGTTATCCGGTATAGATTACGATGTCAGGTGGCACCCGTTCAGCACAGTGCACCACTTGGAGTTCAAGGCATGAGGATCGACTATTGCGAAAAGTGCGGGCATCGGATCACCGAATCCGACTTTACCGCCGACGCAGTTGAGGTTACCCCGAATCGCTGGCTGTGCCGCAACTGCGTTCCAGCGACAACGGTGTCCACGTCGGCGTGTTCTCCCTCGGCGCGCAAAGTGGTGACAGCCCAAAATAACCCCTCGACGTTCACGCCTCTCACGAAGGCCGCGCAGATTCCGCCGCGCAAGAAATCGACGAATTCGCTGCCCCTCATCGCTGGCGGAATTTGCGTCGTACTCGCTTTGGTTTTATTCCTGGTGACGTACTCAGCGCGTCGAAACGCCAAGCTCATACCGATTGCAGCCAATCCCGTTCCCTCGCTCCCATCGAAAGACGTGGCCGCGCCCTTGATACCCCGTGATTCGCCCGTTAAACGCGTGGAGGAATTGGTTCCTGCCACGAAGCCGAAGGATACGCCTGTGGTGGACAAAAAGCCCCTCACAGTTAAGCAGGATGCACCGAAAACAGAAGTGCAAGTTCTCCCGGCAACGACTCAGACGTTAACGCTCGATCTGGGAAACGGCGTCACCATGGAGTGTGTTTACATCCGGCCCGGAACATTTGAAATGGGCGGAAGAAACAATTCAAAGGAGGGACGATTTACTGCCGTTGAAACACCGAAACATTGGGTGACGATTACGAAAGGCTTCTATCTCGGGAAGTACGAAGTGACACAGGCTCAGTACCAAGCCATGACAGGTTCGAATCCAAGCAAGTCGACCAAGGATCCCAATTGCCCGGTGGATAACACGCGTTGGGAGAACGTCCTGGAATTCTGCCAAAAGGCTTCGGAGAAGACGAAGCGGATTGTGCGGCTGCCAACAGAAGCCGAGTGGGAATACGCGTGCCGAGCCGGCACGGCCACCGACTGGAGTCACGGAAGCGATCCAGCTCGTCTCATCGATTACGCGTGGATCGATACCAATGCAGAAGGCCGGTCCCATCCGGTGGGTCAGAAGAAGCCCAATCCATGGGGCTTGTACGACATGCACGGCAACGTCTGCGAACGAGTCTCGGATCGATACGATAAAAATTACTACGCATCGAGTCCCAAGGAAGATCCGACAGGAGCGAGTGGAGGTGTTGCTATCGGCGCGAACAGCACGCTACTCCTGCGCGGCGGAACATGGAAGAGTAACGCAGACGACTGCAATTCCGGCGCGCGCCTCCGTGGCGGCGGTTTCGGGAACTACGATAATTGGGGTTTCCGCGCCGCCGTGTCGGCATCGACTGAAGACAAAGCGAATCATTAGGCGAACTTCTCGATGGACGCATTGGGGTAGACGACGCGTTTAATTAATGATAAGAGCTTTCGGCCCCCCGTGCCAAGATGCGCCGCACCCTCGAGCACCATGTCGGCTGTGCTGCCATCCGGGCCTAACGTGGAAATCATCGTAGTCGTACACCAATGTCCGTGCGGTGCCGTATCGACAGCGCGCTTGCCGCCGAAGGCGCGGCCGTACAGCCGAGTCATGTTGGTTTTAGCCCCACTCTCGTCGATGAAGACCAAATGGCCCCGTTCTATTTTCGGAGCCTGCTCGCGCCATTGTTCACGCTTGGCTTTGACATCCGGGCGATCTTGTTCGGCGGCGTGGATCGACTTTTTTTGAGATGGCAGTCCAGGCGTTCCAGAGCCCGATGCACGGCCATGATACTGGCATCAACCTTCGAGCGTTCCAGAAGTTCGGCCAACGT
>JBAXUS010000203.1:0-10757 GCA_037129555.1 Planctomycetota bacterium | reverse complement strand
TGGATGCGGGCGATACCGTCGCCGACTTCCACCACTGTGCCGACTTCTTCAACTTTCAACGATTCGTCGAAGTTCGAAATCTGCTGCCGAAGAGTGCCGATCATTTCATCCACGTCAATACGCATGTACTAAACTCCGTTTCGGGTTTCGTGTTTCGGGTTCTGTGTTTCAAGTCTGAGAGCCGCGCGTATCGACAAACTCGAAACACGCAACCCGAAACTCGAAACGAATCTTTTACTCAGTCCATTTCACCGCTGTCGTCTTGATGTCCATTGTCTTGATCGCGTCGTCGAGTTTGCGGCGCAGCGAACCGTCCCACATTTTGTCTTCGTGAATCAGCACCATGCCGCCCATCAATTCCGGATTGACGCGCTCGGTGAGTTTGATCGTCTTCTTCAATTTCTCGCCCATCACCTTTGAAACGCTTTCGCGTTCATCCGCGTCCAACGCGCGAGCTGTGCGCACTTCGATGGAAGCGATGCCGGCCGTCAGGTTCGCGAATTCAGTGTACGAATCGACGATCATGTCGAGCATCACGGAGCGACCGCGTTCGGCAATCACCAACAGAAAATTGCGCGTGATCGCCGAGAAACTCGCGAAGCTGGAGTCGATCACTTTGCGCTTGTCGGCAAACGCGATCACGGGTGTTTCGAGAAAAATGCCGATGCGCGCGTCTTTGTGCAACATCTCAGTCAGACAGACGAGTTCAGCTGCGACGCGTTCCTGCACGTTTGCGTTGCGCGCCGCTTCGAAGAGCGCCTGGCCGTAGATTGCCGCCAGTGGTTTGTTGGTGCTGTTATTCGCCATGATCCGGTTCGTTTTCCTTAGTTCTTACCCGCGCCAATTTCGTTCAACGCTGCAGCAATGAATGAGCGGTGGTCGTCGTGGTTGATTTCCCGGCGAATGACCTTCGCTGCAATGTCGCCCGTCAAAGCCACCACGCGGTCGCGCAGTTCAGCCACAGCCGCATCCTTCGCGAGATTGATTTCGCGCTTGGCACGATCTTTCTCGGCTTCGATTTCAGTTTTGGCCTTGGCCTTTTCTTCAGCCGTCAGCGCTTCGACATCGCGCTTGCCTTCGGCGACGATCTTCGCGGCTTCATCTTTCGCGGCGTTGATCTTGCGCTCGTATTCGGCGATTTTCGCGGTCGCGTCGGAAAGCTTCTTCGCGGCTTCGTCAATGTCATGTTGAATCTTGTTTTCGCGTTCTTCCAGCGCGTGCATGATCGGCCCGAAAGCGAACTTCCAGAGCACCGCGAGCAGCGCGAAGAAGACGAAAATTGACCACGCCAGAACCGTGCCTTCAGGCGTCATGAAGTCGGGCAATATGCCGGCCAGTGTGACGGGGATTTCGAGCATCGGGCACCTTCCTGTTTCGAATCTTTTTTAAAGCGGCGGCGTTCAGGCCACCGGGTTCTCAACGACTTCAACTAAAAGTGCAAAGCGCGGACGAAACCGTCCGCGCTTCGCTGTACTTAATTAGTGCTTCGCATCAGCCTTGACTTCGGCAGCCGGCTTCGCCGCTGCAGCTTTGTCACCGAAACCGCCGTCCGTGATGATGGCGAAGAAGGTGAATCCTTCGATGAGCGCGGCCAAAATGATGGCGGCCGTCGAAATCTTGCCGGCGACTTCAGGCTGGCGAGCCATGGATTCCGTCGCCGCTGCACCCAACTTGCCGATACCGAACGCCGCACCAACAACGATCAAACCCAAGCCCAAACCCAATCCGAGAAATTCCATTCGACGACTCCTTTTTTTGCCGGACGCGTTTTTAAAAACCGCCCGATTTCCACTGACGCACCGCGTGGCTCACGGCACATGTTTAATGCCACTACCGGCCTTCTGATCACCGCGTCGGAATTCACATCACCGACGACTTACGCAACGAGGCGCAACCCAGACAGAGTCGCACCGACCTGAAACTATATTTTTTAGTGCTCCGGATGAACCGCTGATCCAATAAAGCTACACGACAACAATGTGAACACATACGCTTGAAGCACACACACCAGCAATTCCATCAGTGAAACACCGAGCGCCAGCGGCACACCGACGAACATCAACGCACCACCCAGCGACAACATCTGCGAAATAATCAAATGGCCTGCAATCATGTTCGCGAACAAACGCACGCTCAACACGAAACACTTGATCACCGGTCCCAACAATTCCAGTACCAACATCACCGGCCATAACCACCACGGCGTTCCCGGCGGTACCAAATGAATGATGAAATTGATCGGTCCTTGGTTGGCGACGCCGAGAATCCAGATCAGCAAATAAACCGTAATCGCCAACCCAGCCGTAATGCCATAATTTCCCGTCGCCGTGCCCCACAAATGGAACGCGTCAGGAATCATGCCGAGGTAATTACACGTGGCAATCAAGAGGAAGTACAGAATGAACAACGGGGTATAATGTCCGAGGTGGTGTCCGCCCATTGGTTCGACCATTTCGTCGCGGACGAAGACGATTGTGGCTTCGACCAAGTTGGCGAGAGGACCGTGCGGAGCTTTGCCAGCCTGCAAATGTGCCAACACGCGGCGACTCACAATCAAACTCACCACACAAATCAACAGCGCAGCAAACGTGAAACTGGCCATGTGCTTCGTAAATTCAAGCTTGAACGGAATCGGCCCGAGTTGCACGACCGACGCGTGGTAGTTCGGCGTGTCGCGTACAAATACCACCTTGCCCGACGCTGAATCAATACCAAAGATCGCTTCATCTTTGATGTGCTCCATCGGATCGTGCGCGTGACCGCCGTGCCCACCTTCTGCTGCGTGACCGTCTTTTTTAACGTCTTCCATTCTTATTTGTCATCCATCGCATTAAAACGTCTGCCGATCCACGCCAATTCCGCCAACATCCCAGCCATGTAAATCAATACCGCAATCAACGTCACGCCGCTTCGGTAGTCGTTAAATCTGCCGCTCATTTGCGAGGCCATTATTCCCAGCCCCGTCATGCGCGTCAAAACACTCAACATCCACCACGTCCAACTCTGCCCGGCTTTCACGTCTTCCGGCTTCAACACCGCCATCTTGAGAATAAACGGATACGCCAGAACATTGACCAGGAATCCTGCCGCGCCACCCCAATACAACGGATAACGCCATCCTTCGCCTTTCGTCCAGCACACCCACTCAATCACGAGCACCATCAGTCCAGCGAGCACGATTGTTCCGGCCAACGTTGCCAACAAAAAGCGCGTCACTTGGTGGCTTCTTTCACAAAAAAATAAAGCCCGACTACGATGCCCAAAAATCCAAGTCCCTGACGACCCCACGGAGCCCAGCCCCAATGTTGATCGCCCCACCATCCCAGCGACATAAACGCAACGACTGTCAGCGTGAGTTGCAATCCCAATCCCAGCAATCCAGCTTCTTTCCGCGCCTCTGCCGCGTCCTGTTCCGAGCGTTCAGCCTTACGTTTTGCACTCGTTTCCGCATCGACCGCAGTCGTTTTCGTATCGAGAGGGCGCGGCACGTCGTCAGCCATGCAAAAACCCCTTCCCTTTCGTTACGAAAAGGAACGATGTTCGTTTCGAAACTGATCAACTCTAAATCTGTAGATCTTTAAAGCAATTCAACGGCCTAGTACTAGCTTTATATTTCAAGCCAATGTACTGGATTCAATGCGCATTAAACCTCGTTCAGCCCCCTATCGTGAGGCCGACCGATGACCGACGCGCGATCAAGTTCGTGGAATCACGGGAATGTGTAATCGGAAATGGCGCAAAGTCAAGAACAGATTATCGGGCCCAGCGCGACGGAGTGTGTTTATTTTCAGTGGGTTCAACGTGAGTCTCATTCGGTCATTCACGCGCAGATCGAAGTAGGCCTTCCGACCCCCACCTCAACTCAATTCGCGATTCGCAAATAACGCGGCTGCTAGCGCCAACAACGCCGCTCCATAAAGCCCCGCGTACAGCGTCGATCCGGCGATGATGTCCCACGGAATCGGTGTGGGCGCATCGAGGTACGCCGTCGCGAGCGCGTCCGTGATGTTGAATTGATCCAAGTCCGGAAGCACTGCCCGGACGAACAATCCCAGCACACTCAAGTGCCGATCCGCGTCCCGGAATGGCAGCAGTAACGTCCCAGATGCATGACCGATCAGAAAAAATGCCGCCGTACCGATCGACGATTGAATCAAGCTGAAACGTGTGGCCAGAGCCACAGCAAAAGCTGAAATGAGACACGCATGGAGACCGGTTAAAAACAAGCCGGTTAGAATTCTAAAATCCCATTTTGCAGCGCCCGGCAGCATCACGAAGATCAGGAAAAATGACGCCAGCGGATACGCGATCCAGAACACGCCGAGCGCACCAGGGCCACGATTGAATATCAACGTCGCGACCAACCCGGCTCCGGCTATCACGAGAAACACGATCACGGCCCAGCGAATTCCGCTGGCGAATTGCGGGTCGATCAATTCGTCGTATTTCTGGCTGCGTAACGTGGCGAGCAGGATTGGAGCCATCAGCGCGCAGAAACACAACGCGACTCCGGCAACGCCAATGAATTTGCCCACGATAAATTCTTCGCGGCGCAGTGGCTTCGCGAGCATCGTCAACGCCGTGCGCCCGTCGATTTCATCGCTCACCGTCGCGCTGGCTGTCAACAACGCCAGAAGCGCGGAAAATGTCATCGCCGTCGAAAGCCCCAAATCGACGACCATCTTGGCGCTTTCATTTAAATGAAAAGCAGCAAAGCTAGGTGAGAACACCGTCAGGCAAACGGCACACGCGAAGAGTACGAAAAAAGCGGGCTGGCGCAGACCTTCCGATCCGGTCAATAATCCCACGGCCCAGATGCGTCGAAGACTTTTCAGCATGGTTGCGTTTCGCGGTTGAACTCCGGACAGACCCGATGGTACTACGCGAACGGGAGCCGACTGGACGAAAAAATCAGGAGAATCTCAGACAATTTTAAAGATAGAAATGCCCCGGACGACATGAAATTCATACCGCCGGGGCAGAAGAAAAGTTCTTCAAAGTAGTTCGAAACTGAAACAAAGTGCACGCACACGGCGCGCAAAGAATTAGTTTCGTCACCTCACAGCACCGTTTACAACCGAACAGTTCGATTCGGTATACACGACTCCGCCTCGAGCGGACGCTGCCGTTGCAGCATAATACGGATCGCTGCTGCTATAGGACGGTTTAGAATGGGTCGTGTGAGTCTCTGCCCCGACTTTATTGCTTTGGCACCCGGAGAGCATCAGGCTCGCACAGGTCAGCGTCAACAACCCAATTCGCATCGACATACGGCCCATTAATGTCCCCCAAATTGAGTTCGTAATCCGCCTGAACCGCGCGAATCCGATCTCAAATTCATCCTTCTGAGAATGATTTCGATGCAGTACATTCTCTCTAAATCGCTCGTTAAAGCAACTGTTAAATATTAAAAAGTCCTGCTTTTACTTCAGTTCCTAGGCCCACATGCCGACGGATCGCGCCCATTTCGGTCGCAAGGAGCTGTTTCGCCCCTTGCGACCGCGATGGACAGATCAAAACACGTCCGTTACTTGCTCGTCGAATCGTACTTCCCGCGATATTGATCGGCGTAGTCGATTTCGACTTGGGTTCCATACGTGACGCCGTTGACCGCGATGAAAATGGTGGCGCCTGTCGGTCGCCCATTTGCATTCAATTTGACATTCTTAATCGCATCCGTAATCAATTTTCCGCTCAACGTCACGTTAATCTTGGCATCGAACAATCCCGGCTTGCTCAGGAAAGGCTTCTTCGATTTTACATTTTTTAACGAAACGTGATCGCCGCCGACCAACGCATAGTTCTTTTTATCCAGCGTAAATGAGCGATGAATTCCGTTGAAATCAACCACGACTGTCGTTACGGACGGCTGATTGCGCGCTGCTAAAACTCCTACATTGTTGTACGGCAATGTCGCATTGATCGAAATAAAATCAAGCACATTCAAGCGCCCAAGCGTCACGAGACCTTTTGCATCGTAGATCTGGCTGGCGACAATCATGTTGAACGTACTGGTGGCTCCACCACCCACCAATCCCACGGTGTCCGTGGCTGTGGCCGTCACCGTGTAGTTTCCGGACGACGTATACGCATGCGTTACAGGATTGCCAGTTGCGCTCGACCCATCGCCAAAATTCCACGTCACGGTCGGCGCTGCCAGTGTGACAACAGTGCTCGAAACTGACGCACTAAACGTCACCGTTTGATACGCAAACGCCGGGTTCGGAGTTGCTGACGCCGGGCTGTTGAACACGGCCAGCGAACCTTTCGCCGACGCATTATCTTCCGCCTGTATTGAGCACATCGTCAACGCGCAAACGGCCATCATCAGGCACATTGTGCTGAATGTTGTTTTGAAACTGTAAGTCATACGTCCCTCCCAAATTAAAGGTGTCGCACCAAACGAACCCGCACCGTTGCGACCTTGCAGGCGCGGAAATTTAACGTTGATGCGCGTTTTACACACGAGGACTAGCCGGGACGGATGAGTCTCCCGAAATGCTCATGTGCAAATACGCCAACGTTGCCCAATCATCTCACTTCAATGATCAGTACCATTTTGGCATCCAACGTGAATTGTGCAATTGAAGAACTTAAGAAGATGCAGATGAGAGGATGTGTTTAATATGTGTTTGGCAACGAATCTAGTAAGCGACAAAATCCCAGGATCTCACTATAATCCAAGCCGCTCATTGTCGTGCGCGGCTATTCCTCGATGAACTTATTTCGAACTCCGCCCCGAAATTGATCCCAATTCACTGCTGGAATTGGTGGCGTAGCTCACTTGGATCAGGCTCGAATACGATTTGCCGCCCACGAGCATATCGATTTGGATGAATCGCGCGACGCTCGTTTGACCTACTTCATCCGAACGCAACGACACCGAAATGCCTTCTGAATTGAAACCTAATAAATCAAGATCGGCGACATTCATGGTCATACTGACTTTTGCCGTTTCTGTTCCCGTTGCAACGCCAGAAGGTAATTTCGGAACAGTCATTCTAAAGCGCGTGATGTACCCTTCAGTCGTCGGTAGCGTCAATTTATTTTTTTCATTCAAATGAATTGTGTCCAACACGTTCCCCATAGCGATGGTGATGTCGTTGCCGGTCGCGCTTTTCGGATCGAAGCCGACAGGCAGCGTGATCGAGCCATTGAAGATGACTTTGTCCGCACTCGTCGATGTAAAGAAGAATTTGCCGCTCATCGAGGTCAACGTAATCGTGCTGTCGGTCGTAGAATCTCGCGGTGCGATCTCATTGCTGTTTTGGACGGATGATGTTCCGATGTCCGCCGCACTGATCACGATCGTCCGGCGAAATGTGCCCAGCGAACCGCCTGCGGAATCGAGCGCCTCTGCCTTCGCAACGTAAATGCCGGGAGTCGTAAACGTATTGGACGGCGCAAGCCCCATTTGCCCACCCGGTGGCGGCGGCGCAGGCGGAATGCCCGCTGCATTGCCCTTCATGTCGAGGAACTTCGTCTGAGCCGTTTGAGCCCCCGGAACATTGCCCACTCCGACTTGTAACGAAACTCCGCCGCCCGGCGTTTTCACCAACCGCGCAACAGCTCCGTTTTCTGAATTGATGACGAATCCATCGCCGACGATGACAAAGAGTCGCGTGTCAGCGATTTCGTCGCCACCCACTAACGAAATGCGCGCCACGTACACGCCGTCGTTCAAATACGTGTGCGTGATGCCGGTCTTCAGCATCGCTTGCAACGTTGCACCGTCGGTGTGAATCGGCGGCGTGCGGTCTCCGAAGTACACGTTCCCCGCAACGTTTCCTGTGAAATTCGCCAGCGACACCGCGCCCTTGATCGTCACTGGCGTGTTAGCCGTCGTAGGGTTCGGAGAAGCCGCCAACGTCGTGATATGCGTAATCGTCTTGAATGGATCTTTGGGGCGTTTGATGACGCCTATGAATCCTCGAACGCCCACATCCAGAATACCATCATACGTGCCGCTTAACGTCGAGCTGTACATGACGCTGTTGAAATTCACAACCAACGGAATCGACAACGGGACGCTGGACGCGGTTTGATTCATGATCCCGTATTGCAAGTATTTCATTCCGAGCGAATTGTCGAGCGTGCTTAGGATAAAGATATAACCGTTTTGAGCTTCGCGCACTTGGAACAAATCCGGCGTCGCAACGCCCTCGCCATCCGGACTCAAGGTATAGTTCCGCTGGACACCGCCAAGATCAATGCCGACCATCATGTTGTTCAAATTGATGTTGGGAGGTGCTTGCAAAAAGCCGACGACCACAATCTTATTCTGCTGTGGATTTCCTTTGCTGATAAAAATTTTCGCGCCGCCGTTGACGAGAGCTGGAGGAGGAAGCGTCGCAGTAAATGCGGGCACTGTGACCAGCGCACAGAACACCAGCGCACGCACAGCGAAACGCACAAACGCGAGTGAAGTGTCCGACGAATACGTGCTGGATGATGAATGCATGATTCCCCCTATGAATCGACTCGGATTTAATAATCCGGCTAGCCTTAAATTCTGGGCGGGGAGCACGTTCGGCAACAGCATTCAAACTCGAACGTCTCCAGGACACCGCGCCTAAAAAGGCCGCACGCATCCCGCCTATAGAATGTAGTCTCAACGACCCACGGTATCGAGATTTATTCGAATTCTGACCGGATCGTTCGAAAAGTTGGTGCACATGCGCATTTCTAGTGCGCGTTCAATGCGGTCAAAAACTCTTTCAACGTCGCCACCCGAACCGCGAGACGCATCAATAAGGTAAGCTTGTGCGGATCGTCGATAGCGTCAAGCGTCTTCATCGCGTCCGCCGGAACGCGCTCGAACTTGTCTTCGAGCACACTGACCAACGACCGCCGCGCGTTATCGACCGCGCCTTTTTCAACACGTCGCGCCGGGCCGTCAGACGAGGGTTGTTTGCCATTGAATTGGGTGATGAAGGGCATGGGTGTTGCTCCAAACTATATCGTCGCCACCACGTCGTAATCCAGCGCCTCGACAATTGTCGCTTCGATGAAATCGCCCGTCTTTAATTTCGCCGTGCCGCGCCCCTTTAAATACACGACGCCGTCCACTTCAGGCGCTTCGAGTGTGCTGCGGCAGAGCATCTTCGCGCCTTTCACCGGGCTTTCGTCCAGTGCGCCATCAACGATCAATTCCACTTTCGTTCCGACGCGAGCTGCCGTGCGGTCTACGCTGATTTCGCGTTGGGCCAAATACAGCGCATCACGCCGCGCTTTTTTCTCGGCAATCGGGATCGTGTCGGGCATCTTCGCGGCAGGTGTCAGCGGCTCCGTCGAATACATGAAGCAGCCTGCGTGTGTGAAACGGCCTTCGTTGATGAAGTCCAGCATCTCGCGATGGTCTTCGTCCGTCTCGCCGGGGAAGCCTACGATGAACGTCGTCCGTATCGCTCCGCCGGGCAGTTTCTTCGCAATCAAATCCATCAACTCAACCGTCTGTTTTTTCGTGACGCCACGTGCCATCGCTTTCAACATCGGATCGGAAATGTGCTGCAACGGAATGTCGATGTACGGACAGAAACGTTCGTCTTCGTTCAGACAATCGAGCATCTCTTCCGTCAAGTATTTCGGATACGCATACATCAAGCGGAACCAGCGCGGTCCCTTTACTTTCTTCAACGCGCGGAGCAATTTCGGCAATTCATACGTGCCATAAATATCCTTGCCGTAGCTCGTCGTGTCTTGCGCGATCAACAGGATTTCTTGCGCTCCGCCCTCGGCCAATTCCTGAGCTTCCAGAACGATATCTTCAATCGGGCGCGAGACCTGCAAGCCTCGCATGCGCGGAATGGCGCAGAAGCGGCACGGGTTGCTGCAGCCTTCAGAAATCTTCAAGTACGCTGAATGTGGCGAACCGATTCGCATGCGCGGATGGACGAGAAAATCGTTGTAGCTCTGCGGCACCGGTTTCTTCGCAGCGCTGACCGTCGGCCCCTGGCGCTGCGCATCTCCTGCGCGCGCCGCCGACTTTTTGCCGCGCGCTTCGTCGATCAAATCATGGCAAATCTGTGCGATGCGCGGATACTCTTTGAAGCCCAGCCGCACGTCCGCCGCTTTCAAAAAATGAGCGAGTTCCGGAGCGTCTGCGGCACGTTCGACCAAGCATCCCAGCGCGACGAGCGTCGTCAAGCTGCCGCTGTCTTTGAGGTCAGCGAGTTCGCCGAGAACGCTACACGTCTCTTGACGCGCGGCATCAATAAATCCGCACGTGTTGACGAGACAAATCTCCGCTGCCGCAGGATCCTGAGCGATCAAGAAACCCTGTTCCGCCAGATTGCCGAGGATGCGTTCGCTGTCGACAAGATTCTTTGCGCAACCGAGATTCACCAGACTGATGACCGGACGCGCTTCTTTTTTCTGTGTTCGTTTCATTGCAGTAGTCTACCCGCATTCGTTAGGAAAACCAGTCTACGAACTGACCAAGAGCCGCGCACGCTAGTAAGCGGCCGGGATTTAATTGAGCGCCTGAGATTTTGCCGCTTACTTGCGTGCGCGGCTCTTGAACTCATTGCTCGTCCTTGATATTTCCCCAGCGTTCGTCATAATTGCCAACACGCAGGTGTTCGATTAGCCGCGCGTTTTTTCGTGTCGATCATGAGGTTTGCGAATGAAGCCACTTTACTGCACGGAGAGCCAGGATCGTATCCGCCTTGAGGATTTCAAGAGCGGACGAGCGATCTGGTCCGGCGGCAAACCCTATATCAAAGACGCCGCCAAGCGGCTGAAGTTGAACCCCGACC
>JBAXUS010000202.1:0-10872 GCA_037129555.1 Planctomycetota bacterium | reverse complement strand
TTTATCGTTTAACAGCAAAATGTATGATAAAATGATACATAAATACCATGTTTATAGACGCCACGCGTAACGATAATATTAGGCTAATTACAGAAAAATGATTTTTCACGTTCCCGATTGGCTGCAGAACGGTTATTCTCTTTGCAGATGCTTCACGAATTTGGCTCCAAGGAATCGCCGATGTTCAATCGCTACCAGCTGCTGCTCCCTTTATATGTACTTGCCTTCACGTCCGCATTTTCACTTGAAGCGCCAAGAGCGGTCGCGCCTGATACGACGATCCTTGTCAACCCAACCGCCACGCCTGTCCGTCCGTCCGTCGATCCGAAAGTGGACAAGAGCGAGTTGCTCGGCCACATTCAATTTCTCGCATCGCCAGATTTGCGCGGACGCGAGGCCGGGACGCCGGATCAGCTCAAAGCCGCTGACTACATCGTCAGCGAATTCACGCGTTACGGACTCCAGCCGTTCGGCGATGAAGTGGGCGGGAAGCGTGGTTTCTTCCAAGAATTCCCGATTATCACGTTCAAAGGACTCGGCAAGAATTCATCGATGAAGATCACGGTCGGCGACATCGAATCCACGCTGACTCAAAAGAAGCAATTCCTGCCACTCGCCGCCGGATACAAACTGGCCAAAGCAGATGCGGGCATCGCATTCTCCGGGTACGGAATTTCAGCACCGGAATTGAAGTACGACGATTTCGCTGGCCTAGACCTCGCCGGGAAATGGGCGATGATTTTGCGCTATGATCCTCCGGCGATGCAAAAGTCGAACGGTGAGCATTCGAAATACGCGGCGCTGAATTCAAAAGTGATGGCCTGTGCGCTGCGCAAAGCAGCGGGCGTGCTGCTCGTCACCGGTCAGTCGCCCGACGAAAAAGGCAGTGAAGAGAAATTACTCGGCAAAAACGTCCCGCCGATGATCGGAGATTTTAGCATCCCTGTGATTCACATCACGCGAGCAGTTGCCGACAAGCTCCTCGCGCCAACCACTAAAAAAATCGCAGACCTTCAATCCGCAATCAAAACAGATTTCGCGAACCATTCGTTCGTGATTCCTGGCGTGAAAGCCGCTGCGGTTTCAGACATTGATGTGGAAGAAAAAAAGACCGTCAACGTGATTGCGCGACTCGAAGGTTCGGACCCTGTTTTGAAAAACGAATGCGTCATCGTTGGAGCGCATTGCGACCATGTTGGGATGGGTTATGAGAATTCGTTGCTTGGCAAAGACGGGGCGGGGAAGATGCACCCCGGTGCCGACGACAACGCCAGTGGTACAGCCGGCATGTTGGAGATAGCACAATACATCGCGTCGCTGAAACCCGACGAGCGCCCCAAACGCTCGATTTTATTCATGGCGTTTTCCGGCGAGGAAATCGGTCTCCTGGGCTCCGAGCATTACACCAAGCATCCATTCATTCCGCTCAAAGACACGGCAGCGATGCTGAACCTCGACATGATCGGGCGATCAAGCGACGGCTACGCCCAAGTCTCGGGCATCGGTAGTAGCCGAGGCTTCAAAGAATTGATCACGAAGAACTCCAGCGACGTGGGCGTGAAGCTGCACTTCGGCAGCGCAGGCGACGGACCCAGCGACCACGCCTCGTTTTATAAAGTGAAAGTCCCGGTGCTATTTTTCTCGACCGGCACACACGCGGATTATCACCGCCCCACCGATACGTGGGACAAGATAAATGCGCCCATCGCGGCGGAGACGGCGAAGCTGGCAGCGAAAGCGGCGATAGATCTCGCGAACTGTACGGACCGCCCCGAGTTCGTCCAAGCTGGAACGGGCTGCTATTTGGGCGTGGGCGCGGATGAAGAGCGCCAGAATGTCGTTGGGTTTCCAGTTGCTGATGTCGCAAAGGGCAGCCCCGCCGATCAAGCCGGAATTCGGAGCGGCGACGTCATCACCGCCTTGAACGATCAACGCTTGATTCACGCGTTTGATCTCATGATCAGCCTGTCCGAATTTTCGCCGGGCGATGAGATCGATTTGAAGATCCAACGCGGCGCTGAAAGTCGCGACCTCAGCGTCAAACTTGGCACACGAAAATCGAAAAAATAATGGCGCGAAACGGAATCTCTTTTGGTACAAGAGTCGTTCAATGGTTACTCCTGAATCCCTTCGCGACTTCAAACCGCAGAGGCCCGCCGCCTTGCTCCTGGCCTGTCTGATGGTGTTGAGCGTGGAACTTGTGGTCCGCTGCATTCCTGAAAAGCACCTCTTCAATTTCAGCTCTCGGCTCGGCTTCGCACACTTTATCGCGACCGATGTTCTGCCGAAATTCAAGCAGCCGCAGGTTGTGATTTTTGGGACGTCACGGGCCGCCGATGCGATCATGCCGACGCGCTTGGATACCGAACTGGGCCTGCCGCCAAACTCGACTGCAAACATCAGCATGTTCGCAAGTCACACGAGCGACTGGGAGGCGTTGTACCGCGACAACCGCGCAAAATTGTCGGGGGCCAAGTTGGTCGTGTGCGCACTCGACGTGTGGAGCTTCAGCACCGGTTACGCCAACGACGAGCATTTCTGCATGGTCGCGCCGCTGACGGACCGCATTCACTACATCGACGGTGTCGAATTGCCCGAATGCACGAACGAAACTCCCGAAGCCAAATCCCGGCGCGAATCCGAGCATCACGAGCATCTGATCACGCGCCGGAATGTGCTGATCGCCGACGGACTATTCTCGATGCGTTTGAAGCTGCAATACGTCCCGGCGGCATTGTTCCGGGTGCTTCATCTCGGAGACATTCGCCGACCGCGTTTCGACCAGAACAACATGATCCGCACAAACAAAGGCGACATCGTTGGTAAATTGGACGACTACGAAAAGTATGAGAACCGGTTGGCGTTTGAGTTCGGGAAGTTCGATACGCAGCCGACGTATGTCCGTCATATTGAGTCGCTCGCCCGGATGGCTCAGGAAGACGGTGCGCGATTTGTTTTACTTCAACTTCCCAACCGCCGCCGCTATCAGGACCTTGTGGCCAAGCGTTTTCCGGAATGTTACGCCCAGCACAAACGCGTGGTTGAGAATCTCGCTGGGCGTCTCGGCGTCACCTTGCTCTTTGTTGATTATCCCGAAGAAATCGGCCTGACCGACACGGACTATGAAGACTACGGCCACATGGTCACGTCCGGAGCAAACGGCGCGACAGACTGGCTTGGCAACGAAATCAAACGTCACGGCTGGTTGAAGAATTGACGCAAGACTAGCCGGCTTTTAAAACACCGACTGGGGTTACGCCACCGCTACTTTTTCGTCGATGATGTCATAGAAGAAATTGCGCTTCTTCAACTCCAACCCAAGTTCCGCGCTGAGTGTGCGCATCTGGTCGACTTGGACATCGTGGACTGTCCCGGCCTGGCTGACCACGTTCTCCTCCATCATCAGTCCGCCCCAATCATTGCAGCCGTGTAGAAAACTCAACTGCCCGACCTTCGCGCCCTGCGTTACCCAACTCGATTGAATGTTCGGAATGTTGTCGAGATACAAGCGAGCGACCGAGAGTGTGCGCAGATAATCAAACGCGCCAGCCGGTTCGATGCGGCCTTCGAGCTTCGTATGTTTGGGCTGCATCGTCCACACAATAAACGCGCTGTACGGCGCGAATTCGTCCTGGGATCGGCGCAGGCGTTCGAGGTGTTCGATACGCTCGGGCAGCGTCTCGAAATGACCGATGACCATCGTACACGAACCCTTCAAGCCCTCTTGAGCCGCGTCGTTCATGACGCCGAGCCACTCGTCAGTCTGCGCTTTTTTAGGCGCGATGATTTGACGGACTCGGTCCACGAGAATTTCGCCGCCTCCGCCGGGGATCGAATGCAGTCCTGCCGCTTTCAAACGCTGGATCACCTCGCGCACCGGGATCTTGAAAATGTGCGAGAAATGAACCACTTCGCTGGGCGAAAACGCATGGATATGAATCGCCGGAAATTCGCGGCGGATCGATTGCAACAGGTCCTCATACCACGCCAATTTCAAATACGGATGATGCCCGCCTTGCATCAAAATCTGCGTCCCGCCAATGGCCTCCAACTCGCGGATTTTTGTGAACAACTCCTCGCGCGGCAACACGTATTCTTCAGGATCGCCCGGGCGGCGGTAGAACGCGCAGAAGTCACAGTCGGCGATGCAGCTGTTCGTGTAGTTGATGTTACGGTCGATGACATACGTCGCGACAGGTTCCGGATGCAACCGGTTACGAGCTGCCAGCGCCGCACGTCCAAGCGATGCCAAGTCCGCGCGCTCCATCAACACGAGAGCTTCGTCCGACGTGATTCGAGTGCCTGCGGCGGCTTTGTCGAGAATGTCTTGAATGATCATTCGAAATCCAAAAGAGACCCATGCGATATGTGCATCGATTTCTTATCAGAAAAGGGCGAAACATCCATGGAAATCCAAATTGAATTAGAAAATACCAACGCGCTCATTGACGAATTAAGAACGGCACCCATTTGCGGTGTATTCGTTAATGAAAAAGCGCCAGTCAAATTAGCACTCTCATTGGAGTCATTCGTAATGAAATTTCTCGCCATCGCCACTCTCCTCGCGTTACCATTATTCGCGGCTGATCAGCCCAAACAGGAACCGTTGTGGGCTGATGGGGCACCGTTGGCGAAGGGCACGTCACCGGCGGATACGCCCGGGATTTCGATTTTTCTGGCTCCGGAAGGCAAGGCGAATGGCGCGGCGGTCGTGATCTGCCCGGGCGGCGGCTATGGCGGGCTGATGATGAGTTACGAAGGGCGCGATATTGCGAAGTGGCTCAATGAGCAGGGCATCGCCGGGATTGTGTTGCAGTACCGCGTGAAGCCGTATCAGCACCCGGCTCCGTGGTTAGATGTGAAGCGAGCGATGCGGACGGTTCGGGCGAGGGCGGGGGAGTTGAAGCTGGATCCGAACCGAATTGGTGTGATTGGGTTTTCAGCGGGCGGACATGTGGCCTCGACGATTGGAACTCATTTTGATGCCGGCGATGCTAACGCGAAAGATGCAGTTGAACGCCTGAGCTGTCGGCCGGATTTCATGATACTGGTTTACCCGGTGATCTCGATGGGCCCGAAAGGTCACGGCGGATCGCGCACAAATTTGTTGGGCAAATCGCCGACGCAAGAGGAAATGGATTTTGTCTCAAACGAATTGCATGTGACCGATAAAACCCCGCCGACGTTTTTGGTCCACGCAAAGACTGATAAAGTGGTGAACGTCGAACACAGCGTCATGTTTTACGAGGCCTTGAAGGCACATAACGTTCCGGCTGAATTCTTGGAATTGCCGACGGGCGAACACGGTTTGGGCGTCGGCAAGGGGCCGTTGTGGGCGGAGTGGCAAGCAAAATGCTCAGAGTGGCTAAAAGCAACAGTGGGAAAAAAGTAAGCACCAGGAACGCACACGTGCACTAGAATAATGTTGCATTGATGTAGTTTGAGGTGTCTATTTTTGATAAACGGTTGTTATCAGAAGTAGCGAGAACTATCGTAATTCGTTGCCGATTATATTTTTATACAAGCCGTGCGGAAGAATTGCGTGAAGAGGTGACGGTATTTTGACGAAAATAACTATGCCACGACTGTTGTTCTTTATTAGAGGAGAGTGGATTAGTGGAGTTAGTGCGATTTGCTTTTTCGACTCACGCCTATCGCGGGCATTCATTGCAACACGCCTTGAACCGGATCTCGGAAACGGGGTTTGCGGGAGTTGAACTTCTTGCAGATAAGCCCCATGCGTGGATGGATACGTTCACCGCTTCCGATCAAACACGTCTGTTCAAACGCCTCGACAAACACAAACTGATTGTTTCAAACATCAACGCTTGCAGCACAATTGGATTTTGGTCGGATGCTCCGCAAGAGCCCATCTTCGAACCGTCGCTGATCTCGCACAGTCGCGAGCAGCGCGAGTGGCGGATTGCGTATGTGAAAAAAGCACTGCGTTTGGGCAAGGCTTTGAACGCGAAAAATGTGAGCATCACATCGGGCCGGGCGTTGAATGGTATTCCGCCGGAAGAAGCGCGGAAGACGTTAATCGATAGCTTGGAGCGCGTCGCAGAACACGCGGAAAAAATTGGCCAGCGTTTTTCACTTACGTGCGAACCGACATTACTGGTCGAGCGTTCCGACGAATTGGCGAAACTGCTTGTAAAAGTCGGTTCCATGTTTTTCGGCGCGACGGTGGATGTCGCCAACGCAGTCATATCAGGCGAAGAACCGAGTGCGGTCATCGCGCGATTGAAGGGGCGGATTTTCGGCGTCCAACTGGCCGACATCAAATCTCGAAAGTATTACAGGCGCATCCCAGGAAGCGGCGAGATCGATTTCGCGGCAGTGATTAAGGCTTTGAAAAGCGCTGGGTACACAGGTCCGTTGACGTGGGATGTGCAAGCCGACGACGGCGATCCGGATGCCGCCTGCAAGAAGACGTTTGCGTTTTCGAAATCCATAACGAAAAAGTAGCACCGTGTCCATCAGCTTGCATCGTAAATGAGCTGATGCTCGGCGGATTACTTGCCGTCACGCAGGCGGTCGGCGAGGAAATCGTCGAGGTCCGGATTCGCGTAGATTTTTCCACACACAGCTTCGACATCGTATTCAACACGCCGCCACACAATCGTGTCGCCATCGAACGTGACGAAACACGCGCGCGGATCGCCATCGCGTGGCTGGCCGACCGACCCAACATTGAGCAGCACTTTTTCGTGCGAACCCAGAATGTACAAATCGAACATGTCGGACGGGTGCGAGAAACCACCGGTCGTGAACACGCCGGGCGTGTGCGTGTGCCCGCAGAAACAATAGTCCTCCAGACACGCAAAGATTTCGTTCATCTTCTTTTTGTCGGAGATGGTGTCGCGGGGCATGACGTATTCACGCGTAGGATCACGCGGTGAACCGTGGACGTATTGAACTCCGTCATGGCGCATCTGAATTTTAAATTCGCGCATCGCAGCGCGGCGGTCGTCGCGAACTTTTTGAGGTTCGGATTCGTCATCAAACAATGTCTTGCGCGTCCACGCGATGGCCTTGCGCGCGCGTTCGGTGAAGCTCGCGGGAGTACCGTCAAGAACGGCTTCTTCGTGGTTGCCGAGGATCGTGAATTTCGCAACATTTTTGACAATATCAAGGCATTCGCGCGGCTGTGGACCGTAGCCCACGACGTCGCCAAGACAGATGACCTCGCGCACACCCAATTGGTCGATGGTTTCAAGGACCGCTTGGAGCGCTTCGAGATTGCCATGTATGTCCGAAATAATTGCCTTCACGTGAATCCCACTCGTTCGATGTAGCGCCGCTCTAAATAGTTCAAAAACACAGTGTACGCGAAAACTAATTTGCCGCAAATGCGACATCACTGCCGCCCGAATCCATTCGTTCTGGGGCCGCGTCCGTCCGCTCGTCCCGGCGTTTGCACGGTTCATCCGCTTTGTCTTGAGAGGGTCCTTCTTTGGGCGCGGGCGATTTAAACGCGCGATCTCCGGAGACCGCTTCGTTCGCTGCATCGTTTTGCAATCGAAACAACCGCGAGACCCATGCAGACGCGTCCGTTCCACCGCCTTCGCGCGCAGCTTGCTTCAACGTATCGAGCGGCCCGTGCAGGAGTTTTCCCTGCAAGCGTTCGAGCGCCCGGCTGAGCGCTTCGGCTGCTTTCGGATCGAGTCCGCGCGTGTATTCCTTCGTGATCGTGTCGCGTAATCCTTCGGCGTGTTCGAGCAATTTCTTCGCCGTCTCGCGCGGTTCAGAGCCGTGCAAAATCCGCAGCAATTCGCGCGCATCTTCGGCCAGTTTCGGACGCCAGCGCGCGGCCACAGCTTCGCGTTCCATGCGCCCATCGCGCGCGACTTCTTCGAGGTCATCGATGTCATACAAGAACGTGTCATCGAGATCGTGAACGGCAGGATCAACGTTGCGCGGTACGGAAATATCGATCAAACACAGCGTCCGGTTGCGCCGTTTCGACGCGATGGCTTCAATCTCTTTCGGACCAATGATGTAGTGAGGCGCGGCGGATGAAACAAGAACGATGTCAACCTTCGCGAGGTAGTCTTCGAGATTTTTCATGTGGCACGGTTTGCCACCTTCTTTAGCTGCGAATTCCTGAGCGCGCGATTCGGTGCGGCTCGCGACCCAGATGTCTGCGACGCCCGCCGATTTCAATGCGCGGACGATTCCCGTCGCCATCTCTCCGGTGCCAACGACGAGAACCGTGCGGTTTTCCAATTCGAACAATTTCTTCGCGAGCGCGACTGCTGCGGAACTGACTGAGGCCTGTGAGCGACCAATGCCGCCGTCCGCGCGCAATTCTTTGGAGAGAAAAAACGCGCGTTCAAACACGCTGCGCAACGTCCGCCCGCACGCACCGCTTTCCGATGCGACGCGGTATGCTTCTTTTGATTGCGCGAGAATCTCCGTCTCGCCGAGAATCTGTGAATCGAGCGATGCCGCAACTTCGAACAAATGCCGGATCGTATCAATGCCGCGATGGTGGTACAACGCGCCCGAAAAATCCGCTTCAGGAACGCCGTGGTACTCGCTCAAAAATTCGCGGATGCGTACACCCGGGTCCCCGCCTTCGCCCGCAACCGAATAAATCTCGACGCGATTGCAGGTGGACAAAATGATCGCTTCGTGAAAGCCGCGCGCCAGGATCCCACCCAGCGCTTTGGACACGTCCTCGGGCCGGAACGCTAATCGTTCGCGCAACGAGACCGGAGCCTTATGGTGCGAAAGCCCGATCACACTCAGCGCTTCGCCATGAGAAATAGCCGCGCTCATGCGAACCTCCCGCAGACCGCCGGGATGGAGCGCATTGTCGGCACCGCCGCATGTTTTTCCTGTGGATGTCCGAGCGTAAATGTGATGAACACCAGAACCGCGCCGGCGAGGACACATTTCGCCGCAGTACGGCCATTGATCCAATGCATGGCTCGCCCGGTCACGAGCGCAAAGAAGACCAACCACGTCACGAATGTGGACACGATTTTCCAATCCAGCCAATTCGTGCCGCTCGATTTCAACGCCATCTCAATGCCCGTGCCTAACGCAATGGTGAAGACGAAAAGACCGAGTCGCGAGCACAGAATTTCGAGCCGCTCCATGCGCTCTAAGCTCGGCAGGTCCTGAAAAAGGACGCCAAATGTTTTGCGTTTCAGCAGCCGGTTTTGCTCGAGATACAAGACGCTCGCGGCACATGCTGTCAGAAATAAACCGTAGCCTAAAAACGCGCAAATTATGTGCGTAGCGAACAGAGCAGGCGGAGTGGACATGGGCGTTTGCGTGTCGTCGGATACGATTGACATGAGCGTCAACACCGCGACGACGGGCAACGCAAGCGCGCCCAGCGACCGCGCACCTGAGACGAATAATGCGAGCAAATAACTGAGCGCCAGCGCCCACGCCATCAAGCCGTAAATGTCAGCGTCACTGTTAAAAAAATGAGTGGTCGCGCTCCTGCACGCCGCTCCGATGGCTGCGGATTTTAACAGCGCTCCCAACCCGGCAAAAAAGAATTGCCAGCCCGAGCGCTTGAACGCCGCAAATCGAAAGCCGGCGATGGCTGCGAGCGCGCCGAGTGTAAAACAGGCGAGCGCCCCAATGGCTAAAAAATCGTGAATCACGTCAGTTTAAATTACTCGCTGGACCCGTTACCGTTCCGTAAGTGTTGAAAGGATCATAGTCGAATCGGGGTGAAAAGTCGATGCAAGAAGGGAAAAGAGATCGAGAACGAGTGCGTTTTCCTATCGTTCAAAGCCCCCGAACACAAATAGCAATAAACGAAAGACACGAAGCCACAAATGCGCCAAGACTTTTCGCCCCTTCCGCCCTTTTGTGTTCAATCGCCCTAGCCGTTGCCGTTCCCCTAAAAGCCGTTGCCGTTTTCGCGTAAATTCGCGTAAATTCGCGGTAAAAAAATGCCGTTAGCCGTTGCCCTTTTCGCCGTTACCCCTCCTCACAATAAGCCCGAATCACTTTCACAGCCTCCTCAACCCCCTTCAGATCCTCAACCCAATCCACCCCCTCATCCTCCTTCGCGGTCCCCTCCAACTCCTCCCGTATCAAAGCAATCTCCATCTGATACGGCGTCTTCCCATAAACCGAAACACAAGCCCGATATAACCTTCGATAAGAAGCAAACCCCAATTCATTCGCCCACGTATTCGGCGAAAACTCCGGCCATTTCCTCGATTTCCGTATCTCCCCCCAAACCGCCCAAACCTCCTTTTCCACTCCCACACAATCACCACGTGCACTATTCCCCGCCACCCGCGCCCCAGGCGAGCGCAGCGAGCCGTCGCCCTTCCCCTCTCCCCTCGGGGAGAGGGCCGACACAGGTACTCCTGTGCGGGGTGAGGGGGTAACCGCTGATTCACCCAAACCTTCCCGCCCCCTCAAAAACGCCCTCACCCCAGCCCGCAACTTCCCCTTCAAAGCCGCCGCCCGCACATTATCAATCACCTGACTCAACGAATGCCCCGAAAATTCTTTCAAAAGCTGCGAAAGCTTCGAAGGCGGAATATCCAACTCCCTCGCCACCATCGCCACCGGATCCCAAAACACAGACCGCTCCGCCTGATCCGGATCCACCGCATGCCGCCCCAACGCCCGCTTAATCAACAAAACCGTCGCCTTATAAAGCGTCCGCAACCGCTTCCGCCGCGACTCCTCATCACCACAAAACCCCTTCTCAACTTCAGGCACCAACCCCGAAATCGCCATCCACCGAGGCATCGGCCCCGAAGACCGTTTGAGGTATGCCACCATATTCCGCCGATTCTGCGGCGACTGCCCAACTAAAACATCCAAATCCAACTTATTACCCCGTTCACTAATTATCTTACATATTTATCAGGAGGCATACCTGAC
>JBAXUS010000201.1:0-11055 GCA_037129555.1 Planctomycetota bacterium | reverse complement strand
CCTTGAGGGAGAGGGCCGACGAAGGTACTCCTTCGCGGGGTGAGGGGAAGTCGTTGATTAATCACAGCGCGTTGGTATTGATCAACATTCACCCCTCACCCCGCGAGCCGAACAGCTGGCTCGTCGGCCCTCTCCCTCAAGGGGAGAGGGGGAAAAAATAATCGCAAATCCGGTGATGCAACCGCGCCACATTTTCCACATGGAATTCCCAGCGTCGCGGAGTATAGTATTTCCAACATGAGGCATTCGTCGTTCAAAATCAAGGTAGGTGCGCCCGCAGCCATGCTGCTGGCCGCTGCGGTCACCACGGCGATGTCGTCAGAATCCCTCGTGACATCACCGCAACCCTGCTTGACCTGGGCGATGAGTGCAGGCGCTCCGTTGGCCGCGCGAAATGCGCGCGTCTTTTTAGCCAAAGAAGCTGCCAACCACATCCGCGCGCTCGACCGCATGTCCGGCGCACCGCTTCCGCCTCGATTCGTTTTCGACACCGACGTCAACACCGGTCGCGACGAGTCCTTCGATCCGCGTCTCGACCACACGCTCAGCTCCCACCAACACGCCGCTCCTTAAGTCCCGCGTCGTTCCCCTAGTCACCGTCATTTGGAACCTCGCACTCTTCATTTATATAAGGAGCATGTTGCCATGTTGGAAGCCGTAACCGAAATCGTCGGAAATGTGATTGGAACGATCTTTCCGTCGCGCTCAGCCAGTGTCTTGAAAAAGCTGGCCCCGCGGATCGAAGTCATCAACGCACTCGAATCCAAAACCGCAAAACTCACCGACGCTCAGCTTAAAGGTAAGACCGTCGAGTTCCGCCAGCGCATCGCTGAAATCCGCGCCGCTGACCCGCTCGCTATCGAGAACCTTAAAGTCGAACGCTATCTCGACGAGATCCTTCCCGAGGCTTTCGCGCTCGTCCGCGAAGCTGGTAAACGCGCGCTCGGCATGCGCCACTTCGACGTTCAGTTGATCGGCGGCATGGTGCTCCACGGCCACGCCTCGCCGCTCAAAGTCAATCAGAATCGCGGCATGATTTCTGAAATGGTCACCGGCGAAGGCAAGACGCTCGTCGCCACGTTGCCCAGCTATTTGAACGCGCTGCAACGCCTCGGCGATGAGTACGCCTACGTCCACGTCGTCACCGTCAACGACTACCTCGCCAAACGCGACAGCGACTGGAACCGCCCCGTGTTCGAACTGCTCGGCATGAAATGTGGAGCGATTCAATCGAATATGGAATCGTTCGAACGCCACGACATTTATTCGCGCGACATCGTCTACGGAACCAACTCCGAATTCGGTTTCGATTACCTGCGCGACAACATGAAAATGGATCCGGAAAAGCAGTGCCAGAAAATCCGGCACATGGCGATCATCGACGAAGTCGATTCGATCCTGATCGACGAAGCGCGCACCCCGCTGATCATCTCCGGCGGCGCGGCTGAAGAAATGAGCGAGAATTACAAGATCGCCGCCGAACTCGCCGAACATTTGAAGCCGACGACCGAAGCAGAAAAAGACCGCATCGAAGCGCTGCGCTTGCAGGGCCAGTTCGAAGAACCTCAGAATGGCCACTACATGGTCGATGAGAAAGATCACACCGTCACGCTCACGACCGAAGGCATTCGGGAATGCGAACGCTACCTCAAGATCGACAACATGTACAAAGGCGCGAACATCGAATGGCAGCATTATGTCGATAACGCGCTGAAGGCGAAAGAACTGTATTCGAAGGGCGATGAATATGTCGTCGATACGGGCCGTGAAGGCAAGCTCGAAGTTGTCATCGTCGACGAATTCACCGGCCGCAAAATGTACGGTCGCCGCTGGTCGGACGGGCTGCATCAAGCCGTCGAATCCAAAGAAATTCTCGCGGGCGAAAAGATCGAGATGGAAGCGGAGACACACACGCTCGCCACGATCACGATTCAGAACTTCTTCAAGATGTTCAAAAAGCTCGGCGGCATGACCGGAACCGCGTTGACAGAATCGCGCGAATTCGGGCAGATTTACAAACTCGAAGTCTGTAGCATCCCGACAAATCGCCCGATGCGCCGCGTCAATTTCCCGGACGTGATCTACGGTTCGGAGCGCGAGAAGTGGGAAGCGATTTGTCAGGAAATCGAAGATGTCAACGCCACGGGCCGCCCGATTCTCGTCGGGACGACCTCCGTCGAAAAATCCGAAATGCTCGCCGGCCTGCTCGAACGCCGGGGCTTGAAAGGACGCTTCGAAGTTCTCAACGCCAAGCAGCACGCGCGCGAAGCCGTGATCGTTGAAAAGGCCGGCAAGATCGGTGCGATCACCGTCGCGACGAACATGGCCGGACGCGGCACCGACATTGTGCTGGGACGCTTCTCGAAAGACGATCTGCTCGCGCACTGGCAGAAACTCAAGCTTGCGCCGGAACGGTTTGAACTCAACCGCTCGCAAGCCGAAATCGACGAGCACCTCACCGGCTTCTGGCTGAAGTATTACGACAAGGACTTGTTCGACAAAACGCCCCAGGACAAACGCGCGGAAGTACTCGCAAAATGGCTGAAGGACAACAGCCACAGTCCGTTGCGCTGGGCCGAAAGCGTCAAGGAATTGGGCGGCTTGCACATCATCGGCAGCGAACGCCATGAAGCCCGACGCATCGACAATCAGTTGCGCGGACGCTCCGGTCGCCAGGGCGATCCCGGCAGCTCGCGTTTCTTCTTGAGCCTCGATGACGATTTGATGCGCATCTTCGCCAAGGACTGGGTCCGCGACTTTCTCAAAGCCAGCGGCATGAAAGATGGCGTGCCGCTCGAATCCCGCATGGTCAGCCGCTCGATTGAAGGCGCGCAACGCAAAGTTGAAGAGCATCATTTCGGTACGCGCAAACGCCTGCTCGAATACGACGAAGTCATGAACGAGCAACGCAAACTCGTCTACGGCCTGCGCCAGAAAGTCCTCGAATCGCGCGAACTCAAAGAGACGATGACGAGTTGGGTCGAAGACGTGGTCACGCTCGCAGTGGATCGCGAATGCCCGGAAGGCAACGTCACGCCCGAAGGCCTGGTCAAACTCTGCGAATGGTCCAAGCGCAAATTCGCCGTCGAAGCAACTGTCGCCGAGATGACCAATAAGGGCACGGACGAAATCGAAACGCTGCTCACGGAACGGATCAAGGCCGCATACGAAGCGAAAGAAGCGTCGCTCGGCGAAATCGAATCGATGCGCGAAAAGGGCATCCGCTTCAACGACAGCGAACTGAAGCTCACGATTCCGGAATTGAATGAGGTGCTGCGCAAGAAGATCGCGGCGGTCGCTGGACTCGAAGTTGAGAAGATCGAAGTCGATTCTTCGCGCTTGAAATCACGCATCGAAACGCTCGTCATCGCGCGTTTCATGGCGCTGAAATTGAGCGAAGCACAACGCCACGCCATCGCTCAGGCGGAAGACAACGGCTTCCAGTATTCAGCCAACGAACTCGCCTTGACCCTCGACGGCTTTGCGGCGGTCGTATGTCAAAAAGTTGCTGATGCAACCGGCATGGACGCCAAGAAGATTGATCTCGATCTGCCAACGCTCCGCATCAACGCGCTTCCGAACAACATCCCTGTTCCGCACAAGGAACAGAAGATGCGCCTGATCGAACGCTTCCTGTTGTTGGACGTGATCGATTCGAAATGGAAAGACCATCTCCACAATATGGACTCGCTGCGCGAAGGTATTTATTTGCGCGGATTCGCTCAGAAAGATCCGAAGCTGGAGTACAAACGCGAAGGCTTCGAACTCTTTGAAAACATGTTCACGTCGATGAAAGAACACGTCACCGACATGCTGTTGCGTATGGAAATGAGCACCGAAGTCGAGAACCAGGACGTCACCAGCGTCTGGAACGAAGACCAGGCGCAGGCGACCCACGCCGAAGCTGGCAGCATGTTCGCCGGGCAGACGCAAACGGTCTCTGGAGCACAAGCCGAAATGGGCGCGGGTTCCGCTGAAATGGCCGCGCAGAGCGAACACGGCGGCGAGAAACTCAAGCCGATCGACACGATCCGCAAGACGACGCGCGAGCCGGGATCGAACGAACCGTGCCCGTGCGGTTCGGGCAAGAAATACAAGAAATGCCACGGCCCGCTCGGCGGCTGGGACGGCGTCGTCGCCAACCGGCAGAATCGCGAACACAAGGGTGAAGCGAAAATCGGCGGGTAATGTTTTCAGCCCCGAAGAGGCGGCATAATGTAGCCCAGGGCGTAAGCCCTGGGTTTAGAATCTTGAAGGATTAAATAGCCCTGAAAGGGCGGCATAAATTTCGCACGTCTCCGGTTATGCCGCCCCTTCGGGGCTCAAGGCGAATTTCACATGCGCGCGTCCATCGTCAACGATCAAATCTCCGCCGACCTCAACACCGCACTCGAACTGATGCTCGAGTGCGGCTGTCGTGAATTTGAACTGCGTCAATTAGGTCTCGATGGCGTACTCGACGCCGATCCGCGCTGGTTGGCGCTCGCCGAAAAAGCAGTGCACATCAAACGCTTCCGCATCACTCAAATCGCGACGGATTTCTTCTCGAAGCCGATGGACGAAGGCGGCCTTCCCAGCGAGGAACGCATCACGAAGCTGTTCGATCTCGCCAAGAAATTGCACTGCCTGCGCGTCTCCATTTTCGGCTGCCACATCGACGATCTCGGCGACGATCCCGAAGTCGAAGAAGGCGAAGACGTCCCAGCGGTGATCCTGCCCGTCGATGAATGCATGGACGCGTTGGATGCGTTCGTGAAACGCGCTGCCGCTGAAAAGATCGAAGTCACGCTGCGCTCGCATCATGAAACGTGTGCGGGGACGGCGGAAGAAGCGGTCGCTCTAATCGACACACTTGAAGCCCCGAATCTCGGTTTGGACTGGGATGTCGGCGAATGTTTCGCGGCCGGCGACGGAACGGGTTTGGATGAAATCGAATTGGTCAAGCCGCACTTGAAAGTGATCCATATGCGCGACGGTGTGCGCAAAGGCATGGCCGGAGCCGAATGGTCCACGCTCGGCAAAGGCGTGATTCCTTGGGAAGATTTGATCGATCAACTTCACGTGGCCAACTATCGCGGGCCGATTGTGTGCGATCCGTGTGTGGTGCCAAAATTAAAAGAATCGCGCCACGCGTTGTCATCGCTGTTGAAATGGATCGACACCGCCCGCCTGCGCAAACGCCCGGGCAAAGACAACGAAAAGGTCAAAGGCAAAGGCCGGATCATCGACCTCGGCGATGAAAGCGACGACTATGATTCCCGCCGCTGATCTCGCCAAGATTCCCAAAGCCGAGCTGCACTGCCATCTCGAAGGCGCGCTCGATTTGAAGATGCTCTGGGAATTTTCGCAGCGGCATGAGGCGGGACGATACGCTTCGTTTGATGAATTTAAAGCGGCGGCAACAATTCCAAAAGGAACAGCGCCGGGCTTCAAAGCGTTTCTTGGGAAATTTGAGGCGTACCGATTTCACTTTGGGACGCTGGACGATGTTCGCAATCTTGTTTGGGAAAGTGTCTTTAACTACAGCGTAAATTGCTTACATACCGAATTCCGATTCTCGCCTGTGTTTTTTGCTCGGCGGCAATTGAAGGGCGACGCCGCTCGCGATCCCAACGTTCCGCATTCATTAGTTGAAGAAACAGCAACAGCAATCATCGAAACTGTGAGTGAAGCCATCGATATCATCGGACGATGGGACACCGGTATCTTTTTAACGTGTGATCGCACGTTTGGATTGGGTGTCAACAAATCCGCGCTAGATCTATTGCATCGCCCCATCGGACAGAAAATTTCCGGACTCGATTTGGCTGGCGATGAATCCGCAAACGCGTCCGATTTCATCAAGCCGTTTCGCGAATGGAAAGACGCTGGAAAATTAATCACGATCCACGCGGGTGAAGATCCGAACGCGGGAGGTCCGCGCAATATTATTGAAGCGTTGGACGTGTTCAAAGCCGACCGAATTGGTCATGGCGTTCGCGCAATTGAAGACGAAGCTTTGGTCGAGTATCTTGCTGAGAGCAAAATACCGTTGGAGATTTGTCCGACATCCAATGTCCAAACGGGGGCTGTTTCGAGTGCGGCGGCTCATCCGATCAAGAAGCTTTTTGATGCCGGTGTTTGTGTGACGATCAATACGGATGATCCGACGATTTGTGGAACGACTCTGGAGAAAGAGTACGCGTTTGCGGCGCGGTTGGGGATGTCAAAATACAATTTGACGCAATGCACACGCAACTCGATTCGCGCGAGTCTGTTGTCGAAAGTTCAAAAAAATCAGGCGCTTGGTTATTGTAAATGAAATGAGCCGAATAAAATTCGGCTCTACTTTTTTACAGTTCCAATTTGTAGCGCCAACCGAATGGATCCGGCGCGAGGCCGAATTGGATGTCCACCAAACGTTGGCGCAGTTTCAACGTCAACGCGCCTGCTTGATCTCCATCGTTTCGATACAGCGTTTCGCCGCGATGCAGGATTTCGCGGATCGGTGTGATCACCGCTGCCGTGCCACACGCGAAGCATTCTTTCAATGCGCCGGCCTTTTGAGCTGCGATCAATTCATCCGTCGTCACTGCTCGCTCTTCAACGTTGTGGCCCATTGAACGCGCGAGTTCAATCAACGACGCGCGCGTGACACCTGCGAGAATCGAACCGCTGTCCGTCGACGGCGTGACCAGCGTGTCGCCGATCACGAACATGATGTTCATACCGCCCATCTCTTCGATGTAGCGGTGCTCCTTCGCGTCCAACCACACGACTTGATCGAAGCCTTCTTTCGCCGCACGGCCTTGAGCCGCCAGCGATGCCGCGTAATTTCCGCCGCACTTCGCCGCACCCGTTCCGCCGGGCGCTGCGCGAACGTATTCCGTCTCCGTCCGGAGTCGCACGCCGCGTGGATCGCCGCCGCCGAAGTAATCGCCGACGACGCAGACAACCGTGCAGAAGATGTACGAGGCCGATGGGTTCACACGAATGACCGCGTCTGTTCCGAACATGAACGGGCGGATGTACAACGATTCCGGGCGTTCGGGGATTGAGGCTTTGTCGGTGCGGAGCAGTTCGCAGATGTCCACGAGCGTTTGCTTCTCATCGATGAAGGGCATGCTGAGACGCTCGGCTGATTTGTTCATGCGCGCGAGGTTGCGGTCCGGGCGGAAAATGCTGCATCCGCCGTCGGGCTGGCGATAGGCTTTGAAGCCTTCGAAAATTTCCTGACCATAATGAAAGACTACGGTGGCCGGCGACAGCGAGAAGGGTCCGAACGGAACGATCTCCGCTTTTTTCCAAACGCCGTCGGCATAGTCCTGCCGCAGCATGTGGGCCGTAAAATTGCTTCCAAATCCCGACGTCGCCATCGTGGTCGCTCCGCTTTCTCAACTTTCATCCGCTAATCGAAAGCCAGTACGCACGGCTTTCTTCGGACATTATTTATACAATCGAGACGCCGGTTTAACAAGCGGGCTGGAGGAAAAGAGTCCGCACCTATTCTTGGCGGACGATCCGCGCGAAGACATTGATCGCCGCGCAGCGCAGTTTGATGTCCCTGGCTTCGAAGAGTGGAATGTTTTCGGCGAGCGCAACGCTTCCCGCGACACACAATTGTGCGGCTTCGGTTTCCGGAATGCCGTGCAATTCCGCGACCAATTCATGCACGACCGGACTGCTGCTGCGTTCAATGAAAATGGAACAGAGCGCCTCAACGTCCTGGTCGTCATTCTCCGTATCATCGCCCAAGTCTGGTGCAATCAAATCCACGAACACGCCCGATTCCGCGTTGACAAACGACCGCACCGACTCATTCGATTCGATTCCGAGACTGGCTTCGAATGTAGAAATGTCCATGGGCGTGCTGTCGAGCGGAAGGGGCTGCATGCTCGCAGGAGCGAAAGTGGGCTCGGGCATTTTTCGCGATGGAAGATTTGGAACGTCAGGGAGCGAGACACCCGTCGGCGTGTGCCGCCGCCACGGAGACGGCCCGGAGCGCGCGTCATCAGCCACGGGTTGCTCGCGATTTTCCACGACGGGCAAATCAGCCGGTCCACTGCGCGAATCGCCGAGCCCGAAATCCAGCGGAATTGGAAACGTCGGCCGCGAATTTCCACCGGATTGCCGCATTTGCATCTGGGGGCCGGTCTGGCGAGCGTGCGGTGCGACTGGCGGAATGACCGTGCCGGTATTTGTCTGAACTGGTTTTTCAGTCGTCCAGACCGGTGTCGATGCTGCCGATGCCGAAACGTTGTACCCCACGCCGCCGTCTCCGCGCGTCAACGCGATGTTCAACGTTAATTTAATTTTCTGACCCGTGTAGGGGCACGCGATGAAAAGCGACGTGGAGGCCTGCGTTGAAAGTTCCGGCTGCGCACCCAAGGCGGAAGAGGAAGACGACGCGAAATTCGTGGGAATGCTGGGAGCTGATGGCACGATGCGCGGCGCTGTGGGCATCTGTTTGATGGCCGGCGTATGCTTGCCGGTTGGCGCGGCGTGATGGGCTGGCGAGCCCTGAATTGCGTAGCCGCCGGTCGGCAAGCGCACGGCTCCGGGGGCGGATGCTTCCGCGCCAGGAGCGATATCGGCGAGGGATCGTCCGTTGAATTTCGGCGGATTCGCCCAGCCCACTTTGGGTAACGACGAGAGCGGGCCTGGTTGAATTTCAAACCGGCAGCCGGCGTTCGCCACGTCGGCCAGCGCGGCATCCAATTGCGTCGCTTGCTTCTTGTTCAGCTTGTCGAAGAATACAATCGGCGACGACGAAACGATGCGTAATCCCCATGTATCTTCGCGCCCCATGCAACGTGCGAGGGCTTGAGCGACGGCCATGTCTTTGCCGGGATAACGCCCAATTAAAACCAGGGAATATAGTGCGGAGGAATCATTCAACGGTTCGTGTCCTCTTTGAATGCGATTTGAAAATATGGAATTCGGTATAGATTTACCGCGTTGCGCATCATGTCAAGAGGTGAAATAAAATCCAGATGAATTATGAGGAAGCCACCGCGTACCTCGATGGTTTTGTAAACTTGGAACGCTCGGCACTCGACCGTCAGGCTCGTGCCGCGATCACGCTGGAAAGCGTCCGCGAACTGGCGCACCGGCTCGGCGACCCGCACTTGCGTGTTCCGGCCATCCACGTCGCCGGGACGAAAGGCAAAGGTTCGACCTGCGCATTCGCTGCGTCGATTCTGCGCGCCCACGGCCTGCGCGTCGGGCTGTATGTCTCGCCGCATCTGGAAGACGTTCGCGAACGCGTTTCGATTGATGGACGGTTGATTCCCGAATCGGATTTCGCACGCATTTTAACGGGCTGTGTGCCGGTGCTTGAAAGCATGCGTCACCCTGCTCCCAATCGCAGACGCCCGACCTATTTTGAAATCCTGACGCATCTCGCGTTCACGTGGTTCGCCGAACAAAAGGTGGATGCGGCGCTCATTGAAGTCGGCTTGGGCGGACGCTTGGATGCCACCACGATCGTCGAACCGATTGTGTGCGGCATCGCCAACATCAGCTACGACCACATGGCGATTTTGGGCGACACGTTGGATTTGATTGCGCGCGAAAAAGCTGGAATCTTCAAGTCCGGAATTCCAGCCGTCATCGCCCCGCAACAGCCCGAAGCCGAGAACGCATTGCGCGCCGTTGCGCTTCACATCGGTTCACCGATTGAAGGAGTCGGACGCGATAGTCAGGTCGTGGAATTACCATCGCAGTCCCAAGACGAATGGCCGAACACACGCGCTCAGGCGCGTATGCCCGATGGCACGGAGTACACTGCGACGCTGGCATTGAAGGGCCGACATCAGATTGAAAATTGGGCTCTCGCGCTCCGGCTCTCCGCTATTTTTTATCAAAAGCGGCTCAACAAAAAGCTGTCGGCTGACGCCGTCGAACGCGGCTCACGTGATGTCGTCTGGCCCGGACGTTTAGAACGCATCAAGGCACATGGCCAAACAAACGGCCCCACGATTTTTGTGGACGGCGCACACAACGCCGCGTCAGTTGAAGCCATTTTGAATGACGTTCACGAGCATCTGAAACGCAAGCCGCTGGTCTGCGTCTTCGGTTGCGCGCGCGACAAAGATATCGCCGGGATGATCCGCATTCTGTCGAGAGCGGAACGTGGCGTCGATCAGATTATTTTCACAGACTCCGGCAATCCGCGCGGATGCATGCCAACTGAATTGGCGGATGCATGGAAGAACGTTTCAACGACGCCGTGTGATGTGCGCGAATCCAGCGCGGAGGGGTTGGCTCTCGCAATTAAACTTGCGGGGCCGAATGGTGCGGTGATTGTGACGGGGTCATTGTATTTGGTGGGGAATGTGAAGCGGCAGATGCGGTCGGAAAACGGCTCTCGTACATAGTCGCGCCCGTCGCTTTTTAATTTTTCCCGCGCAAAAATACCCCGTTCGCGCTATACAAAAAACATGATTCAACCCGGCGACATACTGTGGGACCGTTTTCGAGTTGTGAGTGTGGAGATGGAGCGCGCGGGCTGCGCTTGGTTGGCTCCGCTCCAGGCAGACGCATACGAATCCGGCTCGGACGCGACGCATCTTTTGCTGTCGCTTGATAAGGCCAAACGCTCAGCACTGGGCGACGTTCTGGCCGCTGTGTGGCATGGGGCGAATGTTCCTGTCGCGAAGCCGTCCAAGGTATCGGTTCAAAATGGCGAGTCGCACCTCCGCCTTCCACTGGTTGGTGACATCGAGTGGCTCGGCACTCCGGACAGAGGCGGCGTGGTGTGGCTCAAACTGGTCCCGACGATTTCGCTCGAATCGCCGCATGCGGACTCCGACCAGCCGGTACTCGCCGAGATGCTGTACGAGATCGCATCTCTAGCAGAGTCACTGGAGCAGTTGCTCGCGATTGCGTCGGCGGATCCGAGCGGAGATGCTGCGTTTTGTAGAGCCGCATCTGCGTTGCTGAATCCCAGGGCGACAGTTTTGTCAGCGGAGGGATTGCGATGGGAGTTTGCATCGCAGACTGAAGCGCCCGCGTCGCCTCTTGAGCCTCCTGATTGGACTTACTACGCCGCACCTGAAGCGGTAGCGGGAGGCG